>CAZTLD010000103.1:0-4498 GCA_964614395.1 uncultured Zetaproteobacteria bacterium | reverse complement strand
CCGCGAAGGCGGCGTGCTCGTGTTTCCGCGCGGGGAAGGGGACGAGGCTGAGGTAGAGTGTTGGCGGAAAGAAGAAGGGGACTGGCGCCGGGTTTCGCTGTTGCGCCGCGCCTTCGTCCCGCTGCAGCGGGGCACGGCATGAGGCGCTGGCGCGAGAAGATGCTCGGCTGGGCGCGCCATCCGCGCGCGGCTTGGTGGCTGGCCGGGGTGGCCTTCACCGAAGCGAGCGTGTTTCCGTTGCCGCCGGATCTGATGCTGGCGCCGATGTGCGCGATGCAACCGGCGCGCACTTGGCGGCTTGCGAGCCTCACCACCGCGGCGTCCGTGCTCGGCGCGCTCGTCGGGTATGGGTTGGGGCGCGCGCTGATGGAGGAAGTCGCCATGCCCTTGGTGCACCTCTATGGGCTGGAGGCCGCCGTGGACCAAGCCTTTGCCTGGATGCACCGCTACGGCCCGTGGTTCGTGCTCGCAGCAGGGTTTTCGCCGATCCCGTTCAAGGCGGCCACGATCGCCGCCGGTGCGGCCCAGCTGGCGCTGGGGCCGTTTCTTCTCGCGTGCGCGCTCTCGCGCGGCGTGCGCTTTGCGCTGGTGGCGCTGGCCGGCCGGGAGGCGGTGGGGATTTGGGCGTTGGTGCGCCGGCGCGCGCCGCAGCTCGCCACATGGGCGATCGCCGCAGGCTTGGTGGTTGCAGCGTTGTGGGCCCTGCGTTAGCGCTTGTCGCGCTCCTTCTCGTGGCCTGCAATCCGCATCTTCCGCCGCCCGATCCGCACGCCCACGGGCGCGTGCAGGGGCATCCGCCTAGGGTGAGCTACATCGTCGCCCCCGGCGATACGCTGTTCGGCATCGCTCGCCGCTTTCGCACCACGCCCGAGGAGATCGCCAAGCTCAACCGTCTGGATCCGAACAAGCCCTTGCTCGTGGGCCAAAGGCTTTCGTTGTTCTGGCCGCCAAAGCCGGCGCATCCCCAAACCCATCCGAAAACGCATCGCCGCCGCCCTCAGCATGCCGCCGGCAAACCCAAGGCGCACGCAGTCCGGAAAACCCCACCCAAAGCCGCCCCATCCCATCGCGCCCACGCCAGGCGCGTATTGCACCGCGCGGAGGCGCGCCGGCCGCGGATTCGGCTGATCTGGCCGGTGCGGGGGAAGATCACAAGCGGATTCGGGCGCCGCCACGGGCGCGTGCACGACGGCATCGACATCGCTGCGCCGCGCGGCACGAAGGTGCGCGCGGCGGCCAGCGGCGTGGTCGTCTATGCCGACCATCGCCTTTCCGGCTACGGAAACATGGTCATCATCCGCCATCCGGGCGAGATCTTCACCGCCTACGCACACAACGCGCGCAACCTCGTGCGCAAAGGCGACCACGTGCGTCAGGGGCAGGTGATCGCAACCGTCGGCGCAAGCGGACGCGCCTCCGGGCCTCATTTGCATTTTGAGGTGAGGATCGGCGCCCAGCCCGTGGATCCGCTTGCATATTTGCCGCCTTCCGGAGAAAATGGCCGCTAGCAGGTGCAAAAGGGGAGAAATGGGCGGCAGCAACGATCCGGTCGGCTTTTACCTGCGCGAGATCGCAAACCACGAGCTGCTCACGCGCGAGGAGGAGGCGGCGCTCGCCCGCCGCATCCGCGCCGGCGACCGAAGCGCCTACGAGCGAATGGTGCTGTGCAACCTGCGGCTCGTGGTAAGCATCGCGCGCCGCTACCTCGGGCGTGGGCTTCCGCTTTCCGATCTGATCGCCGAAGGCAACCTCGGGCTCATGCACGCGATCAAAAAGTTTGATCCCGATCAGGGCTGCCGCTTCTCCACCTATGCCACATGGTGGATCCGCCAGTCGATCGAACGCGCGATCCTCAACCAAGCGGAAACGATCCGCCGGCCGGTGCACGTGGGCAAGGAGTGGTTTCAGCTTCAGCGCGCAATTAACGAGCTGCGCAGCACGCTCGGGCGGGAGCCCACGCGTGCGGAGATCGCCCGCCACATGGGCGTGGACGAACAGCGCGTAGCCTGGCTTTTGTGCACGGAGCTTGAAATCACAAGCCCCGATGAGACGCGCTTCGAGGACGGGGAAGCCACGCTGCACGAGATCATTGCCGATCCCGAAGCTCCGGATCCAATTGAGAGCCTGGAAAACGAACACCTCAAGCGGCTCCTCCGGCGCTGGATGAGCGCGCTTCCCGATCGCGAGCGGCTGGTCATCACGCTGCGCTTCGGGCTTGAGGGCGTGGGCGAGCCGTTGACACTGGAGCAAATCGGCGAAATCTTGGGGCTTACGCGCGAGCGCATCCGGCAGATTCAGCTGGAGGCGCTAAGAAAGTTGCGCGCAATGGCCGAAGCGGAAAAGATCGACTACGAGGATGTAGCGTAATGGTCAAACCCCCGCTGAACTATCTCGATTACATCCGCAATGTGCCGGATTTTCCGAAGCCCGGCATCGTGTTTCGCGACATCACGCCGCTTTTGGCCAACGGGGATGCATTCGCCGCGGCGGTCTCGGAAATGGCCTGCTTCGTGCCGGACGATGCGGATGTGGTGGTCGGAATTGAGGCGCGCGGCTTTATTTTCGGCGCGGCGCTCGCTTATGAACTGAACAAGGGCTTCGTGCCGATCCGCAAGGAAGGCAAGCTTCCGGCGGACACGGCGAAGGCCGAATATGCGCTCGAATACGGACTGGATCGGCTGGAGATCCACCGCGACGCGCTCACCAGCGAGCATAAGGCTGTCATCGTGGACGATCTTCTGGCGACCGGCGGCACCGCCAAGGCGGCCGCAGAACTCGTTCGAAAGCTGGGCGCGGAGGTTGCGGCGTTCGTGTTTTTCATCGAGCTTACGCCGCTCAAAGGACGAGAAAAACTCAGCGGCATCGCGCCGGTATATGCAATGCTGCCGTTGGACGACTAGCTTGCTCCTATGCCCTCGTAGCTCAGTTGGATAGAGCGTCCGCCTCCTAAGCGGAAGGTCGCAGGTTCGAATCCTGCCGAGGGCACCAGATCATCTTTGTTTCCGGTAGGCGAGCGCGGCAAGCGTCGACATCACGCCCAAAATCCCCATAAGCAGCGGGAACTCCGCCGCGGCGATGTGCTTTAGCACCAGCGTGGAGGCGAGCGTAAGCAGCACCAGTCCCAAGGCGCTGATCCAGCGGGGCGTGTGCGTTTGCGCGGCAAGCCGCCAGTTGCTCGCCACCACGCCGATGGAAGTGAGAATGAACACAAGCGACGCAAACGAGGCGATGCCATCAAGCGTCCCTACGGCCACCCACGCCATGCCGATGCCGGTGAGCGCCGCCAGCGCCCTGGAAGGGATGCCTGCGCGGTTGCGCCGTCCCAAAGCGCGAGGAAGATCGCCCTTGGCCGCCATCTCCGCCATCAACCGTGAACACCCGAACAGCGTCGCGTGAATCGCAGACGAAGTGGCAAGCAGCGCCGCCACATCCACGAGCACAAAGCCCCACATTCCAAGCAAAGGCTCCACGGCCGCAGCCAGCGCGTATTCTTTGGCCTGCACAATGGCTCCCACCGGAAGCGATCCCACCGCCATCACGGCCACGGCGAAGTAGGTGAGGCCCACAAGCCCAATGGCCGCATAAATCGCCCGCGGCACATTGCGCTGCGGGCGCTCGGCCTCCTGCACCGCGTTCGTGATCAGCTGAAATCCCTCGAAGGCCACGAAAAGCACGCCGCTTGCGAGCAATACGGATGTGGGCGCGGCGAGATCAAACCGCCATCGATGCGCCGGATGCGCGATGCCCCACAGCGCCACCCCCAAAAGCAGAAAAAGCTTCAAGTACACAAGCCAGTCCTCGGCCAAGCCGCTTGCTCGCACACCGAGAAGGTTTACAAAAAGAAAAACGGCTAACACACCCTGAGACAATAAAAAACGCATCCAATGCGCATCCGGCACGCCGAGAAGGTGCGCGCCATAAGCGGCAAAGGTGTAGGCATAAAGCGCAAGCGTGGCGATGTAGCCGAGCACGATCAGCCAGCCGCCGAAAACCGCCAGCCACGGCTGCTGCGGCCATGCCCGCAGCAGATAAACGAAACTTGCGCCATCCGACGGATAACGCACGGCAAGCCGCGCATAGGCGTGGCCGACGAACAGCGCCAGCACCGTGCCCACGAGAAACGACCAGGGTGCCGCCGTGCCGGCCATGCCGACGGCCAGTCCGAGGATGGAAAAGATGCCACCGCCGATCATGCCGCCCACGCCGATTGCGAGCAGCTCTTTGAAACCGAGCTTTTCCTGCGCAGCGGAAGCAGGGACTTTCATGCGCGCAGTGTATCATGAAACGCTTGCGCGCACTGCCGCCCGTGATTTTACATAATCCACATTATGCGACAATGAGGATATCGGGATTAAGACTTCGGCTTCCAGATCCGGCATCCAGGGGCGCCGAGATACGGATAAGCGTGTTTCCTCAAGTCTCGGTTGCATTTCCGGATTTATAAACCGCCATCGCCGCTATCCCAACGATCGCACTGCGGCGCGGAGGTCTTTCCAGC
>CAZTLD010000102.1:0-4549 GCA_964614395.1 uncultured Zetaproteobacteria bacterium | reverse complement strand
AGGAGGCAGGCGTGGCCGACTACCGCAACACGGTGCTGCTACCGAAAACCGCCTTTCCGATGCGCGCGCAACTGCCGCAGCGGGAGCCGGAGGCGTTCAACGCGGAGGCGCTCACGAAGCTTCACGCCGCGCTTCTTGCCGCGCGCGAAGGCGCGCCCACCTTCATCCTGCACGACGGCCCGCCCTACGCGAACGGGCACATCCACATCGGCCACGCCGTCAACAAGGTGCTGAAGGACATCGTCGTGCGCTCGCGGCTGATGATGGGCATGCGCGTGCCCTTCGTGCCGGGCTGGGACTGCCACGGGCTTCCGATCGAGCTCAAGGTGGAGGAGAAGCTCGGGCGCGAGGCCAAGCGCGACCCGATGGCGTTTCGCGCCGCGTGCCGGCGGTATGCGGCCGAGCAGGTGGAGGTGCAAAAAGAGGAGTTCGCGCGCCTGGGCGTGCTGGGCGACTGGGAGCGCCCGTATCTCACGATGGATCCTCGCTTTGAGGCGGACACGATCCGCGAGCTGGGAAAGCTTTTGGCCAACGGCGCGCTTTATCGCGGCGAAAAGCCGGTCTATTGGTGCATCTCGTGCGAAACGGCGCTCGCCGAGGCCGAGGTCGAATACGGCCCGCACCGCTCGCCGTCGATCTATGTGAAGTTCGCCGCCGAAGGCGCGGCCGCGCTGGATGCGGCGCTGAACGACAAACCCGTTTACTTCGTGATCTGGACGACGACGCCGTGGACGCTGCCGGCGAACCTGGCGCTTGCCGTGCATCCCGAGCACCGGTATGCGCTCGTGGATCTGGGCGATGAGTGCTGGATCGTCGCCGAAGCCCTAGCCGAACAGGTGCTGGCGGCCGCAGGCCGAAAGGGCGAGCTGCGGCGCAGCTGGCCCGGCAAGGCGCTGACAGCGCTTTCCGCCCGCCACCCGTGGCTGGAAGGCGCGCGGCCCGTTCTGCCCGCCGAGTTCGTGACGCTCGATGCCGGCACCGGCATCGTGCACATCGCGCCGGGCCACGGCGAAGAGGACTACGAGCTCGGCTGCCGACACAAGCTCAAGCCATTCAGCCCGATCGACGCCCGCGGCGTGTTCGCAAACGATGTGCCGATCGTCGGCGGCTTGCGCGTGTGGGAGGCCAACGACGCGGTCATCGAGGCACTCCAAGCGCGCGGGGCGCTCGTCGCCCACGGCGCGATCGAGCACTCCTATCCGCACTGCTGGCGCTGCCACAATCCGCTCGTGTTCCGCGCCACGCCCCAATGGTTCATCTCGATGGAACGAAACGGACTGCGCACAAAGGCGCTGGAAGCGATCGAGCGCGTGCGCTGGTGGCCGCGCTGGGGGCAGGCGCGCATCCGCGCGATGGTGTCCGACCGGCCCGACTGGTGCATCTCGCGCCAGCGGCACTGGGGCACGCCGATCACGATCCTGCGTTGCCGGCAGTGCGGCTCGCACGCGATCACAACGCCGGAGGTGATCGAGCAAGTGGCCCGCGTCGTGGAGCGCGAAGGGGCGGATGCGTGGTTTGCGCACCCGGCGGAAGACTTTCTGCCGCCCGAGGCCCGCTGCCCGGACTGCGGCGGCGCCGAGTTCGAAAAGGAAACCGACATTCTCGACGTGTGGTTCGACTCCGGCAGCACGCATGCCTGCGTGTTGGAAAAGCGACCGGAGCTTTCCTGGCCGGCGGATCTGTATCTCGAAGGCTCCGATCAGCACCGCGGATGGTTCCAGTCGTCGCTGCTGGAGGCGGTGGCGACACGCGGGGATGCGCCGTATCGCGAGGTGCTCACGCACGGCTTCGTCGTGGACGAGCGCGGCGAGAAGATGAGCAAGTCGCGCGGCAATGTCGTCGCACCCCAAGAGGTGATCCGCCAATACGGGGCCGAGGTGCTGCGGCTGTGGGTGGCGGCGAGCGACTACACCGGCGATCTTCGCATCTCCGAGGCGATCCTCGAGCAGCTTGCCGAGACCTACCGGCGCATCCGCTTCACGCTGCGCTTCCTGCTCGGCAACCTCGCCGACTTCGATCCCGGCAAGGACTATGTGCCGGAGGCCCAGCGCGCCGGCATCGACCGCTGGGCGCTCAAGCGCATCGCCGAGGTGGGCGAAGGCATCCTCGCCTCCTACAACGAATACAACTTCCACCGCATCCACCACCTCGTGCGCGAGTTCTGCGCGGCCGATCTGGGCGGCTTTTACCTCGATGTGCTCAAAGATCGGCTCTATTGCGATGCGGCGGCAAGCCCCGCGCGGCGCAGCGCGCAGTCCACCTGCTACGATCTGCTCCAGCATCTGCTGCGCTGGATTGCGCCGATCTTGCCGTTCACCGCCAACGAGGCCTGGCAACACCTTCCGGGCGAGAAGCCCGAGCATGTGCAGATGGCGGAGTTCCTTCCGCTGCCCCGTCCGGAGCTGGACGAGGAGGCGTGGGCGCGCTTTTTTGCGCTGCGCGCGCGCGCGAACGCGTTGCTCGATCAGGCGCGCAAGCAGGAGCGCATCGGCGCGAACACCGAGGCAAGCGTCCGGCTTGCCGTACCCGCCTCGGAGTTGGAGGCGCTCGAGCGCAGGCTTGGGGAAAAGCTTGCCTTCCTGCTGGGCGTGGCCGAGGTGCAGGCAAGCGATGCGGACGCGGTGGAACGCGCCCGAGGCGTCAAGTGCCCGCGCTGCTGGATCGTGCGCCCGCCCGCGCACCCTGACGATCCCGAGCATCCCGAGCTTTGCGCGCGCTGCTGGTCCGTGGTCGCCAGCGGTGCGTAGCGCGCTTGGCGTGATCGCGGCCGTCATCGCCGCGGATCAGATCTCCAAGGCGTGGGTGGAATCGGCGGCGTTCACGCCGCGCACCGTGATTCCGGGCGTGTTCGATCTCGTGCGCGCGCACAATACCGGCGTGGCCTTCTCGCTGCTCGTGGGCGCGCCCTCTTGGGCGCTCGCGGTGCTTGCGCTGGCGATCCTCGCCTGGATCGTGCATGCGATGATCGTTTCTTCCGACCGTATCGAGCGCCTTATGCTTGCGGCGATCACCGGAGGCGCGATCGGCAATCTCATCGATCGCCTCCGCCTCGGCTATGTCGTGGACTTTCTCGATGTCCACATCGGCCCCTACCACTGGCCGGCGTTCAACGTGGCGGACGCTGCGATCACCATCGGCGCGATAGGGCTGGCATGGCGCGCGATCATAGCCCGCAATCGGGGCTAGGGTGGCTTGCGCTTGCGCTTGTCTCAGCCGCAAGCTTTGCGGCGATGGCCGCCTGCGTGCGCGCGGCGCATCGGCTTCCGCAGGCCGAGGTCGTGTTCTTCCGCAATGCGGCGGCGCTTCTGTTCCTTGCGCCGATGCTTGCGCAAAGGGGCGTGAGCCTGCGCACGTCTCGCTTCGGGCTGCACCTCGTGCGCGCCACCGCGGGGCTTGCTGCGATGGTGGCCTACTTCCATGCCCTTAGAAATCTGCCGCTCGCCGATGCGATCCTGCTCAACTACACCTCGCCGATCTTCGTCGCACTCATCGCCGCGCTTTGGCTGCGCGAGCGGATCACCGGCGCGCGCATCGCGGCGCTCATCGTTGGGCTTTGCGGCGTGGCGCTTTTGTTTCATCCAAGCTCGGCCGCGGCCAGCGCAGCAGGCCTCGTGGGGCTCGCTTCCGGCGCGCTCGCAGGGCTTGCGCTGACCACGGTCAAGCGGCTTTCCTCCACCGAACCGCCCGAACGGATCGTCGCCTGGTTTGCGCTGCTCGCAACCCTGATGAGCGCCGCACCCGCCCTCTACGGCTTCGTTTGGCCGCGCAAGGCCGAGTGGTTGATCATCGCCGGGCTTGGAGCGTTCGGCACGCTCGGCCAGATCACGATGACGAAGGCCTACGAGCGCGCGCCCGCCTCGCGCGTGTCTCCGCTCGGCTACACGAGCCTCATTTTCGCCTCGCTGCTCGGCTGGTGGCTGTGGGGGGAAACGCCCACGCTGTGGACCGTCGCTGGCGGCGTGCTCATTGCCGCAGCCGGCGCGCTCGTCGCCGGAGAAAAGGCGGCGCCCGCCCCTCCTTCGGCCCCGCCCTTCCCAAATCGGTAGGCCAAAAAACGAACGGGCGCCCGCAAGGGCGCCCGTCCGCTGCCGCATCCGTGCCGATCAGTCGAGGTATCCGGCGAGCTTCTCCCGCCAGCCCGGGAAGAACTTGTCCGCATCCTGCGGGAAGCTTGCGAACGCCCGCGCGAACTCGCGGTGCGTCTTCGCGAACTCGATCGGATCGGCGCCGGTCTTCCAGCACTCGTAGGCCTGCTTGAGCGAGATCCCGCCTGCGGCCGGCCCGTCCACATGCCCGTAGGAACCGCCGCCGCAGGTGTTGATCACGTTCGCATGGCCGAGGTTCTCGAAGAACGGAATGAGCCGGATCGCGTTCATGCCGCCCGAGATGATCGGGCAGGTCGGCTTCATCCCGTGCCACTTCTGGTAGAAGTAGGGGCCCTGGCACTCGTCGCGCTCGAGCATATACGCGAGCACCTTCTCGTCCTTGTGCCCCTCCATCTTGCCGAAGCCCATCGTGCCGGTGTGGATGCCGGATGCACCCATCAGCC
>CAZTLD010000101.1:2406-4564 GCA_964614395.1 uncultured Zetaproteobacteria bacterium | reverse complement strand
GCAAGATCATCAGCCCCGCGCCCAAGAGCGCGAGCACCGCGCGGTTGAAGCGCTCAACCATCACGAGCGCATAGACGCCCGCAAGGATCCCAACCGCGACCCAAAGCGGATTCACGCGCCGCCCCCCTGCGAATGCGAGCACAGCCACTCCAAAATGTCGGTCGCGGAAACGATCCCGAGCAGCTTGCGGTCGCGCCCGATCACGAACACATACTCCGGATGCGTGTCGCGGTGCACGATCGCAGCGGCCACGGCCAGCAGCGACTCATCGGCCTCGGCGGTCAAGGGATCGCGATCGGCGATCTCGATCGCCGGGCGAGCGGCAAGCTTGGCGTAGTTTTGTTCCAGAAGCCCAAGGTCGGGCGCATAGCGCAGCGACTCCATTTCCTCGGTCGTCGCATACGCGGGCAGAAGATGGGCCAGGATGTTGCAGGTCCAGATCGCACCCAAAAGCCTTTCCTCGTCGTCGACGACCGGCAGACACCGCAACCGGTGCTCGCGCATGCGCATGATCGCCTCGTTCACTGTCTCCTCGGCGCGGCACAGCACGATGTTTTTCTGCATGATGCTGCGGACTTCCATCGCCCCTCCTCACCCGCGAGGGCGCATCTGCGGGAACAGCAGCACCTCGCGGATCGAGTCTTGGCCTGTGAGCGCCATCACGAGACGGTCGATGCCGATGCCAACACCCGCCGCCGGCGGCATCCCATACTCCAGCGCCTCAATAAAGTCCTCATCGATCGGCGCAGCCTCCAGATCCCCCGCTTCGCGCGCCTTTTGCTGCTCGATGAAGCGCTCGCGCTGATCGTCGGGATCATTGAGCTCCGAAAAGCCGTTCGCGATCTCGCGCCCTGCTGCGATCAGCTCGAAGCGCTCGGTGAAGAACGGATCCTTGGGATCGCGCCGCGCAAGCGGCGAGACATCGGCCGGATAATGCGTGATGAATGTGGGCTGCTCGATGTATGGCTCCACCAGATGCTCGAAGAGCGCGACGAGATAATGCCCCGCCTTCCAGGTGGGCAGCGGCTTGATGTCCGGGATCTCTTGCATGCAGGCCGTCGCCAGCAGCGCCTTGTTCTTCGCATGGCCCTTGAGATCGGGTCGCTTTTCGAACACCGCTTCGTCCAGCCTTTTGCGCGCGAAGGGCTTCGTCCAGTCTATCCGCACGCCGCGAAACACGCTTTGCGGGCTTCCCGCCGCCTCGGCCGCGTTGCGGATCACGCGCTCGGTGAGCTGCATCGCGTCGCGAAAGTCCGCCCAGGCCTGGTAGAACTCCACCATCGTGAACTCGGGGTTGTGCGTTGCATCCACCCCCTCGTTGCGGAAGTTGCGCCCGATTTCGAACACGCGCTCAAAGCCGCCGACAAGCAGCCGCTTGAGATACAGCTCAGGCGCGATGCGAAGATAAAGATCGATGTCCAGCGCGTTGTGGTGCGTGACGAACGGGCGCGCGGCCGCCCCGCCCGGCTGCGGCTGCAGGATCGGCGTTTCCACCTCGATGAAGCCCGCCTCCTCCAGCGTGCGACGGATCGCGGCGATGATGCGCGTGCGCTTCGTGAAGGTCTCGCGCACCTCGGGGTTGACGATCAGATCAAGGTAGCGCTTGCGGTGGCGCAGCTCCACATCGGCAAGCCCATGCCACTTTTCCGGCAGCGGCCGCAGGCACTTCACCGCCGGCCGCCAACGCTCCACGCGCACGGAAAGCTCGCCGGTGCGCGTGAAAAAGAGCGGGCCTTCCGCGGCGATGAGATCGCCCAGATCCAGCTCGTGCTTGACCGCGCGGTAGGCCTCCTCGCCGAGCACGCCATGGTTGAAGAACAACTGAATGCGACCGGTGGCGTCTTGAAGCTGCACGAACGTGGCCTTGCCGATCACGCGCTTGGCCATCACGCGCCCGGCCACCGCGACGCGCACCTCCTCGCGCGCCAGAGCATCGGGATCGGCATCGTCGTAGGCAGCGTGAAGCTCGGCGGCATGGTGCGTTTGGCGCACGTCGTTCGGATAGGCCTCGCCGCGCGCGCGCAGCGCCGCAAGCTTTTCGCGGCGCACGCGGATTTGATCGAGCGTGTTTTCCGCCTCGGGCATCGCGCTAGCGGCGGGAGTGGATCTCAAGCTCGCTGAAGAAGAACGCGATCTCGCGCGCCGCGCTTTCCGGCGA
>CAZTLD010000101.1:0-2306 GCA_964614395.1 uncultured Zetaproteobacteria bacterium | reverse complement strand
TTTCCACGCGCACGGGCGTCCCCGTAAGCCATTCGATTGCGCGCGCCACGGCTTCAGGAAGGGGTTCTGCGCGCGCAAGGCGCACCGCAATCGCCGAGGCGAGCCGGCAGCCGGTGCCGCGGCTGGAAGCAAGCTTCCGCCTCGGGTGCACGAACGCCACAAGTTCCCCTTTTGGACTCGCAAGCCAGTCCCGCACCGGATCGTCTTCGGCATGACCTCCGGTGAGCAGCACCGGCGCCCCCCAGCGCTCGCTCAGCCGGGCGGCGAGCGCCGCAGGCTCGTCCGCACATCCCGCAAACGCCTTTGCTTCGGGAAGGTTGGGCGTGATCAACGCGGCGCGCGGAAAAAGCGCCTTTTGCATCGCCTCTATGCCGGCTGCGTCGATGAGCTTTCCGCCGTGTGTCGCAGCGAGCACCGGATCGACGACGATCGGCCCGCCAAATCCCATCGCATCCAAGGCCGCGCAGAGCACCCCCACATGCGCGGCGCTTGCCAGCATCCCGGTCTTGACCGCGTGCACGCGCCGGCAGAACGCTGCGCGCAGCTCGTTGGCGAACTGATCCAGCGAAGACGGCTGCACCGAGAGCACCCCGCGCTCGTTTTGCGCGGTGAGGGCCGTCGTGGCGCTTACAAAGCGCGCGCCGAGCGCCTCCACCGCGCGCAGGTCGGCGAACAATCCTGCGCCGCCGCTTGAGTCCACCCCGCCTACGGCAAGGACGCGGACCGCCATGCCTCCACCATCCTGCGCGCCTGCGCTTCCACATCCTCGGCCGCAAACAGCGCGGAGATCACGGCCGCCGCATCCGCGCCCGCCTGCCGAATGGCGGGGATTGCCTCCAGCGTGATCCCGCCGATCGCAACGATCGTGGCCCTAGGAAACATCCGGCGCGCCTTCGCAAGGCGCGCAAGGCCGATCGGTGGGCGCTCGGGCTTCGTGGGGCTGGGAAAGATGGCGCCGAAGGAAAGGTAGTCTGCGCCTTCGCGCAGCGCCTGCGCGGCAAAGCCCGCATCCGCGCCGCAAGACACGCCGATGATGAAGCCTTTCGGCAGCTCCGCGCGCAGCGCGGCGATGCTTTGGCTGAGGTCTTCGCGCCCCAGATGTACGCCGTGCGCCTCGGCCTCCAGCGCAAGCTGGGGGCTATCGTTCACGATGAACACGCCCTCCCACGCGCGCACAAGCTTGGCAAGCTTTTGCGCCTTTTTCTTGCGGCGGGCAAACCCCGTGCGCTTGTCGCGCAGCTGAATGACGCGCACGCCGCCCCTTAGCGTCGCTTCGGCCAAAGCAAGCGTTTCCTCAAGCGACCGATCCGCGGGCAGGATCGCGTAAATGCCCTCAATCGTCGCCATCCATAAGCTCCAAGATCTCGCCGAACGCGTCGATCTCCCGCACGCGCCCCTTCCAGCGCTCGCCCAGAGGCTGATAGCCGAAGCGGCAAAACACGAGCAGCCCGCAGCCTGCTGCTGCGCCTGCTTCCATGTCGAAGTCGGAGTCGCCCACCATCGCAACCTCTGAAGGCGCAAGCCCAAAGGCCTTGATGCACGCCGCGATCATCCCCGGATCGGGCTTGGGGGCAAAGCCGTCTTCAGGCGATACCGCATAATCCAGCAAGCGATCCAGCCCGAGGCCTGCCAGCACCCGCGTGCGCGCCTTGGCGGGCTTGTTCGTCACGCACCCAAGCCGCACCCCTCGGGCCTTGAGCGCAGTAAGCGTCTCGCGCACGCCCGGATACAGCGTGCTCTTTTCCACCGGATGCTCGGCGTAAATGTCCATGAATGTCCGATATAGCCTCTCCACTTCGGGATGATCCGGCGCAAGCCCCAGCACGCCGGCCGCCAAAAGCCTCGCTCCGCCGCCGACGAACGGGCGCGTTTGCTCGATGCTCACTTGCTTGTCGTGGCCGGTGGCGGCAAGCGCGCGGTTGATGTTGGCGTGGATGTCAGGAAGCGCATCCACGAGCGTGCCATCCAGATCGAACACAAAACCGCGAAGCTTCATTCCACCTCCAATGTGGTACGCAGATCCTGGCATGCCCCCGGATCCGGTTCGCGGGCAAGCTGCTGGCTTACGGCTTTGCGCGCAAACGCATAGGCGCTTTCGCCTTCGGCCTTGGCAAGCCTCAGCCGCGCCCACGCCGCATGCGCGCGCACTAGCGCCCTTTCGTGGGCGCACAGCCGGGAAACCAGGGGCAGCAACGCGGGGGATTCGCTGTTGCCCGCCGCCACGCACACATTGCGCAAGAAACGCTCCCACCCGATGCGGCGGATCGCGCTTTTGCGAAAGCGCGCGCGGAAACCTTCGCGATCCA
>CAZTLD010000100.1:0-4708 GCA_964614395.1 uncultured Zetaproteobacteria bacterium | reverse complement strand
CAGTCGGATTTTCCGAGATGCATTAGGAGGTGCGCATATGCGGTTTCGCTTGCTTATGGTGGCGATGCTGTTGGCGTCCGTTCAGGCGCTTGCGTGCAGCGGGCCGAACACGCCGCAAGGCTATGAGAACGCGACGGTTCGGCATGCCTACGAGCATTGGGCGCAAGGGCCGTATTCGCCGATCCCGTTCGTGTTCATCGACGTGCGCACGCCCGAGGAATACGCGGCAGGCCACATCCCGGGCGCAAAGCTCATCCCGCTTGATGAGATCGAAAAGCGCATCAGCGAGATCCCGCGCGACAAGCAGGTGTATCTCTACTGCCGCTCCGGGCGGCGTTCGGCGAAGGCGGCCGAGATCCTCGCCAAGCATGGGTTTGCGAACATCGAGAATGTGCAGGGCGGTTTCCTGGCCTGGCAGGCGGCGGGCTTTCCGGTGGAGCGCGCAGGAGCGAAGCGATGATCGAGGCGATGGGGCCGGCCGAGGTCCACGCGTGGCTTGAAAAGGACGAAAGCCCGATTCTTTTGGATGTGCGCACGCCCGAGGAATATGAGCGCGTGCGCATTCCCGGCGCGTATTTCGTGCCGCTTGCGCTTCTGCCGCTGGAGGAGGCGCGCATCCCCAAGGATCGGCCGATCGTGTGCGTGTGCCATTCCGGGGCGCGGTCCTACCAGGCGGCGCGCTGGCTCGCTGCGCGCAGGCCCGGTCAGCGGTGCGTGAATCTGGAAGGCGGGATCGTCGCCTGGGCCGAGGCGGGGCTGCCGCTTGAGATCGACGAGGAGGTGCGAACATGACGGTGCGGCTCTACTACACGGGCGATTGCCCCTATTGCCATACGGTGTTGCGGGCGCTGGATCACTTCGGCGTGGATGCGCTGCTTTTGCCGCGCAGCCGGCACGAGGACGAGCTGGTGAAGCTCACGGGTTCGCGCACGGTGCCGGCGCTCGTGGACGATGAGGCGGTGCTGACGGGCACGGAGGCGATTATTGCGCATTTGGCCGAGCGCTACGGGCAGGGCAAGGGCGCGGTTCCCGGCAACGACTATGGGATACGCACGACGTTTGCGGGGACCGTCGAGGAGGCCGAAGCGGTCGCGACCGAGGAACTGCAGAAGGTGGGCTTCGGGGTGCTTACGCGCATCGATGTTGCGGCTACATTGAAGAAGAAGCTCGGGTTGGAGCGCCCGCCGTATGTGATCCTTGGCGCGTGCAATCCGAAGATCGCGTCCAAGGCGTTGGAGATGGAGCCGGAGCTGGGGTTGCTTTTGCCCTGCAACGTGATCGTGTATGAGAACGATCAGGGCCAGACGATCGTCGCTGCGGTCAGCCCCGTGAAGATGCTGCAAATCGTCGGGCGGGCGGAGATGTTGCCGCTTGCGGAGCAGGTGCGTGATCTGCTCAAGCAGATGATCGGGGCGGTCGCAGCGCGCAGCGAACGCTAAACGAAAGGAGGAGGACGATGGAACTGCTCAAGAACGTCGGCGGTGCGGATCGGGCCTTTCGGCTCGTGTTGGGTGTGGTGCTCGTCGTGGCTGCGATCCTCGGCTACGGCACCCCGTGGACGTGGCTGGGCCTGATTCCGCTGCTCACCGGGATCTTTGCGATCTGCCCGCTGTATTACCTGTTCGGGATCAACACGCGCAAGGATCGCGTGATCGCGGGCGGCGATTGATCAAGATGCCGAGCGCGGCCGCACGCTCGAGAACGCCAGCAGAGAAAACACGCGCGGCCGCGTTCGGCGAGGGGAGCGAAAGCTCCCCGCCCCTTTCCCGCATGCTGGGAAGGGAAATATCCGAAAAACGAGAGGAGGGTCAAGCATGGCGAGAGTCGTGATCATGGGGGCCGGCATCGGCGGTTTGCCGGCGGCCTACGAGATGAAGGACATGTTGGACAAGATCGGCGGCAACCATGAGGTCATCGTCGTCAACAACACGGACTACTTCCACTTCGTGCCGTCCAATCCGTGGGTGGCGGTGGGTTGGCGCACGCGCGAGGACATCTCGCTGGATCTGAACACGCTGCTTTCCCGCCGCGGCATCGGCTTCATCGCGAAGGGCGCAAAGAAGATCGACGCCGAGAACAACCGCGTGGTGCTCGAGGACGACAGCACCGTGGACTACGACTACCTGATCGTCGCCACCGGCCCGCGGCTGGCCTTTGAGCTCGTGGAGGGCCTGGGGCCGGAGAAGTACACGCAGTCCATCTGCCATGTGGATCACGCGGAGAAGGCCTACGAGGCGTTCGAGGCGTTCTGCAAGGATCCGGGGCCGGTCGTGCTCGGCGCGGTGCAGGGCGTGTCCTGCTTCGGGCCTGCGTATGAGTTCGCGATGATCTTGGACACCGAGCTGCGCCGGCGCAAGATCCGGGACAAGGTGCCGATCACGTTCATCACGCCGGAGCCGTATATCGGGCATCTCGGCCTGGGCGGCGTGGAGAACTCGAAGGAGCTTCTGGAAGCGGAGCTGCGCAAGCGCGACATCAAGTTCATCACGAACTGCAAGACGACGAAGATCGAGCCGGACAAGCTCCACTACGAGGAGGTGGATCGCAACGGCGAGACGGTCGCCTCGGGCACGCTCGAGTTCAAGTTCGCGATGCTGATGCCGCCGTTCCGCGGCGTGCCGGCCGTGGCCGAGTGCGAGGGCTTGGCCAATCCGATGGGCTTTGCCATCGTCAACGAATACCAGCAGAACCCCACGCATCCGAACATCTACGCCACGGGCGTGATCGTCGCGATCCCGCCGGTGGAGAAGACCCCGCTTCCGGTGGGCACGCCGAAGACCGGCTACATGATTGAGTCCATGACCACCGCGATCGTGCACAACATCGCGCACGCGATCCGCGGCGAAAAGCCGCAGAAGGTCGGCACCTGGGGCGCGATCTGCTTGGCGGACATGGGGAACACCGGTGTCGCGTTCGTCGCGATCCCGCAGATCCCGCCGCGCAACGTGGCCTGGGCCAAGGCTGGCAAGTGGGTGCATGTGGCGAAGGTCGCGTTCGAGAAATACTTCATGCGCAAGATGAAGAAGGGCGTCTCCGAGCCGTTCTACGAGAAGACGGTGCTCAAAAGCCTCGGCATCACGCGGCTCAAGGGCGAAGCCTGATGCGGATGCAGGTGCGCTACCTCGGCCGCTGCCGGTTCGAGGCCGAGGTGCGCGGGCATCGGATCGGCTGCGATCAGCCGGCGGACGCAGGGGGCGAGGATCTCGCCCCCACGCCGCCGGAGCTTTTGGCGGCCTCGCTTGCCGGATGCGTCGGCTTCTATGTCGCGCGCTACTGCCAGCAGGCCGGCATTGACGCAGATGGCCTCACTGTGGAAGCGGACTGGCAGGTGGGCGGAAGCCCCCGGCGCATCGAGCGCTTCGTCGTGCGCGTGCATCTGTCGGCGTGGGACATGCTCCCCGAGGGCCGGCGGCGCGCGATCGAACGCGCGGCTACGGGTTGCCTGATTCACAACACGCTTTCGCATCCGCCGGAGATCGCGATCGAGGTCGGCGCATGACGGATCGCGCGTTCTGGGAAGCCAAGTATCGCGCAGGCGAGGACGGCTGGGACCGCGGCGGCGTGAACCCGGCCTTTGAGCCGCTTGTAAGCGCAGCCGGGCTTTCGCCGGGGGCGCGCGTGCTGGTGCCGGGCTGCGGCCGCGGCTACGAGGTCGTGGAGCTTGCGCGTCGGGGTTTTGAGGTCGTCGCGATCGATCTTGCCCGCCCGGCCGTGGATGCGTTGCAGACGCGGCTTCGTGAGCTGGGATTGGATGCCAAGGTCGTCTGCGGCGATTTGTTCGCGTTCGACGCGCGCGGGTTCGATGCGGTTTACGAGCAGACCTGCCTGTGCGCTCTGCCGCCGGAGCGCTGGCCTGCGTATGCGGCATGGCTGCGCGAGCGGCTTGCGCCGGGCGGGAAGCTTGTGGCGCTGTTCATGCAAACGGGCGAGGAAGGCGGCCCGCCGTTTCACTGCGATCTCATGGCGATGCGGAAGCTTTTTGCGCCGCCAGAGTGGCGCTGGCCGGCCGCGCCGCCGGTGCTTTCGCCGCACCGCCACGGGCGGTTTGAGCTTGGCTATGTGTTGGAGCGCGCGGCATGAGACGATGGGCGTGGATGTGGCTATGCGCAGCCGCGACGGCGCATGCCGATCCGCTGGATGCGATGGAGGGCTATGCGCTGCGCGGCGGCCCGCCGCGGCTTCCGTCCGTGGGCGAGATGCTGGGCATCTGGGCGGGGGAGTTTATGTTTGCGGCGATCGCCGTGGGGCTGGGCGTGTGGATGCTGAAAAGCCCCGGGCGCTGGGCGCGTATGGAGGCTGCATTGTTCGGCTGGTGGCTTGCGGCGCAAGGCGGCGTGCGATGGGCGGCGCATCTTGCCGCCGCGTTGTTGGCGGTCGTGTGGATCTTCATCGCGCAATGGCTTTTCGAGCACGGCTGGCATCTGCCGCCGATGGCGATGCTGGCGGTCTTGTCGCTTGAGATCGTGCGCGCGCTCTCCGGCCAAATCGGCCGCGCCTAGGTTGCTGCGGCGCGCACCGCGGCGCGGATGCCGCGGATGAGCCGCTCGAGCTTGGCGTCGTCGTCGGCCAGCACATACGGCGGCATCGCATAGATCAGGCGCGCGAACGGGCGCAGCCAAACGCCTTCGGCGATCGCCGCGCGCTGCGCCTTTTCCACCGGCACCGGCCGTTCCATTTCCACCACACCGATTGCGCCCAGCACGCGCAC
>CAZTLD010000099.1:0-4720 GCA_964614395.1 uncultured Zetaproteobacteria bacterium | reverse complement strand
CGCGTGGCCTGTCATTTCCCGCTCGCATGAGCCTGGCCGAAATGGTGCAGGCGGCGTTCGCCGAAGGCGGGGCGCTGACGAGGCGCTTTCGGGGCTACCGCGCGCGCCCGGGCCAGGCGGATCTCGCCGTGCGCATCGCCGAGGCGATGGAGCAACGGGGGCGGCTGCTGGCCGAGGCCGGCACCGGCAGCGGCAAAACGCTCGCCTATCTCGTCGCCGCATGGCTTTTCGACGGCAAGACGCTCATCGCCACGCACACGCGCGCGCTGCAAGACCAGCTTTGGGACAAGGACATCCCCGCGATCCAACACGCGCTCGGCCGAACGCGAACGTGCGCGCTTCTGAAAGGCCGCACGAACTACGCCTGCCCCTACCGCATCGAGCTGCACTTAAGGCGCGAATCCGACCCCACGCGGAGGTCGGCGCTCGCCCACATCGAGCGCTGGCTTGCCGCCAGCGCCGACGGGGATCTCGCTGGTGCGCCGTTCGACGTGGATGCGGCGGGCATCGCCTCCGCCGTGACCGCGACCAGCGACCAGTGCCTCGGCGCCCGCTGCCCGGAGCTTGCGCGTTGCCCGCTGCAGCGCGCGCGCATGCGCGCGCAAGAAGCCGATCTCGTCGTCGTCAACCATGCGCTCTTGCTGGCCGACGCCGCGCTCAAGGCGCAGGGGGCTGCGGACCTTTTGCCGAGCTTTGACGCTTACATTTTCGACGAGGCGCACGCGCTGGAAGCAGCGGCCAGCCAACACTTCGGCGCGACGCTTTCGCGGCGGCGGCTTGCGGTGTGGCTTTCCGACTTCGCCGCCGAATGCGACGCACTGGCCGGCGCCGAAGAGGCGCGCAAGGCCGCGGAGAAGCTGTATGCGGCGGCAGCCGCCGCTTGGGCGGCCCAGCGCTGGGACGAAGTGCGAACGCACTGGCGGAAGATCGCGGAACTCTCAGGCGAGCTTGCGCTGCGCAGCGAGGGTCTCGCGAAGCTGGGCGCGCGCGCAGCGGAGATCGGCAGCGTCTTCGAGCAGATGCTTGCGCCGCCGGAAGGCCATGTGGCGTGGCTGGAGACGCGCGGCGAGGAAACCATCTGGCGGCTGGCGCCGGTGGAGACCGGCCCGCTACTGGAAGCGCACCTTTGGGCGATGCCGGCGGCGTTCGTCTGGGTGTCGGCCACGCTGCGCGTGGCGGGATCGTTCGCCTACATCAAGCAGCGGCTCGGCGCGGACGAGGCCGAAGAGATCGTCGTCCCCTCGCCGTTCGACTACCGGCGCGCCGCGCGCATCTACATCCCGAAGGCGCTTCCCGAGCGGCAGAACGACCCGGGGCTTGCGCGCCTGAGCGCCGAGATCGAGGCGCTTTTGCGCGCAAGCCGCGGGCGGGCGTTCGTGCTGTTCACCTCGTGGGAGGCGCTGCGCACGGTGGCCCGAAGGCTTGCGGGCAAGCTTCCGTGGCCAGTGCTCGTTCAGGGCGAGGGCGAGACGAACGAGCGAATGCTGCGCCGCTTCCGCGAAGACACGCACTCGGTATTGTTCGGCGTGCGCAGCTTCTGGGAGGGGGTGGACGTGCCAGGCGAGGCCTTGAGCCTCGTCGTCATCGACAAGCTTCCGTTCCCGCCGCCCGACGATCCGCTCTTGCGCGCGCGCCGCCAGCACCTCAAGGCGCAAGGGCAAGATCCCTTTCGGGCGCTGGACCTGCCGATCGCCGCGATGACGCTGCGCCAAGGCGCAGGCCGGCTCATCCGCAGCGAGCAAGACCGCGGCGTGATCGCGATCCTTGATTCGCGCCTCCTCAAGCGCGGCTACGGGAAGCTCTTGCTTGCGGATCTGCCGCCTGCGCCGATCGTGCACACATTGGCCGAGGTGGAGGCGTTCTTCGCCGGAGATTGATCCCAGGCTTGCAACGAGATCAATCCGGATTATCTTTCTCCGCTATGTTGCGGCTGACGCGGCTTGCGGACTACGGCGTCGTGATCCTCGCGCACCTGGCGCAGCGGGGCGAGGCGCGTGCGAGCGCCTCCGAGATCGCGCAGGCGACGCACATCCCGGCGGCGACGGTGAGCAAGCTCGTGCAGGCGCTGCAGCAGCACGGATTCTTGGAGAGCGCGCGCGGCGCCCGCGGGGGTTACAGGCTTGCGCGCGGCGCGCACGAGATTCGGCTGGGCGAGGTGATCGCGGCGCTCGACGGCGGCGTGGCGCTCACCGACTGCAACCTCGACGATCGTCGCTGCGCGCAGGCCGAGCAGTGCCTGACGCGGCGCAACTGGCAGCGCGTCAACCGCGCGCTGAATGAGGCGCTGTTTGAGTTGACGATTGCGGACATGCTGGATCCGAGCTTCGAGCCGCGCATGCAGCTCAAACGCCTTTCGGAGGTGGCCGATGCCTAAGAAGCTTTCGGCGGAAGAAGCGGCCGCCCGCGCCTACACGGCGGGCTTCGTCACGCCGGTGGAGGAGTTCCGGCTGCCGCCGGGGCTGGATGAGGACGTGATCCGGCGCATCTCCGAGATCAAGGAAGAGCCGGCGTGGCTGACCGAGTGGCGGCTTGCCGCCTATCGGAAGTGGCGCGCGATGCAGGAGCCGCACTGGGCGATCGCCGAGTATCCGCCGATCGACTATCAGGCGATCTCCTACTACGCCGCGCCGAAGAAACGCCCGAAGTCGCTGGATGAAGTGGATCCCGAAATCCTTGAGACCTACGAAAAGCTCGGCATCCCGCTCGAGGAGCAGAAGATGCTCGCGGGCGTGGCCGTGGATGCGGTGTTCGATTCGGTTTCGGTCGCTACCACGTTCAAGGAAACGCTTGAGAAGGCGGGCGTGATCTTTTGCCCGATTTCGGAGGCAGTGCGCAAGTATCCGGATCTCGTGCGCGAATATCTGGGAAGCGTCGTTCCGCCCTCGGACAACTTCTTCGCCGCGCTCAACTCGGCCGTGTTCACCGACGGCTCGTTCGTCTATGTGCCGAAGGGCGTGCGTTGCCCGCTGGAGCTTTCCACCTACTTCCGCATCAACGCCGCCAACACCGGCCAGTTCGAGCGCACGCTGATCGTCGTGGACGAAGGCGGCTATGTGAGCTACCTCGAGGGCTGCACCGCGCCGATGCGCGACGAAAACCAACTGCACGCGGCGGTGGTGGAGCTGGTGGCGCTGGAAGGCGCCGAGATCAAATACTCGACGGTGCAGAACTGGTATCCGGGCGACGAAGAGGGCCGCGGCGGCATCTACAACTTCGTGACCAAGCGCGGCGAGTGCCGCGGGCGCGGCGCCAAGATCAGCTGGACGCAGGTGGAGACGGGCAGCGCGATCACCTGGAAATACCCAAGCTGCATCCTGCGCGGCGAGGAATCGGTGGGCGAGTTCTATTCGGTGGCGCTCACCCGCCTCAAGCAGCAGGCCGACACCGGCACGAAGATGGTGCATTTAGCACCCGGCACGCGCTCGACGATCGTCTCCAAAGGGATTTCCGCAGGCCACGGGCGGCAGGCCTACCGGGGGCTTGTGCACATCGGGCGCAACGCGCGCGGCGCGCGCAACCACACCCGCTGCGATTCGCTGATCTTGGGAAGGCACGCCGCGGCCTACACCTTCCCCTATATCGAGGTGCGGCACCCGAGCGCCGTCGTCGAGCACGAGGCGACGACCTCGAAGATCAGCGAAGAACAGCTGTTTTACCTGCGCACGCGGGGACTTTCCGAGGAGGACGCGGTGAACATGATCGTCAACGGCTTCTGCAAGGATGTGTTCAACACGCTGCCGATGGAGTTCGCGGTGGAGGCCAACCGGCTGATGAGCGTGTCGCTGGAAGGAGCCATCGGATGACGGAACTGCTTCGCATCGAAAACCTGCATGTGCGCGTGGGCGGCCGCGAGGTGTTGTGCGGCGTCGATCTTTCCGTGCCGCCGGGCGAGGTGCACGCGATCATGGGGCCGAACGGCGCCGGCAAAAGCACGCTGGCCGGGGCGCTGATGGGCAGGCCGGACTGCGAGATCACCGCAGGCCGCATCGTGCTCGCCGGCGAAGAGATCACGGCGCTTTCGCCGGAGGAGCGCGCGTGGAAGGGGCTGTTTTTGGGCTTCCAGCATCCAGTGGAGGTGCCGGGGGTCAGCAATCTCAGCTTCTTGCAAACGGCGCTCAACGCGCATCGCAAGGCGCATGAAGCGCCGGAGCTGGATGCGTTCGATTTTCTCGAGCTTGCCCGCAGCAAGGCGCAAGAGGTGGGGCTTGCGGAGGCGCACCTTTCCCGCGGCGTGAACGAGGGCTTTTCCGGCGGCGAGCGCAAGCGCAACGAGATCTTCCAAATGATGCTGCTTGAGCCGAAGGTGGCCGTGCTCGACGAAATCGATTCAGGGCTCGACGTGGACGCGCTCAAAGCCGTGGCGCGCGGCATCAACGCAATGCGCAGCCCCGAGCGCAGCTTTTTGCTCATCACGCACTACCACCGGCTGCTCAACGAGGTGCGGCCGGACCGGGTGCATGTGATGCTGGGCGGCCGCATCGTGCGCTCGGGCGACGCGGCGCTGGCCGAGCAGATCGACGCGCGCGGCTACGATTGGCTCATCGCCGAGGCGGCGTGATGACGGCGCTTCCGCTGCCAAGCCGCCGCCACGAAAACTGGCGGCACCTGGAGCCGGAGCTGGTTCCCGCCTACGCGGGGGCGGACTGGGAGCGCCCGCAAGAGGCGCACGCACCGCTCGTCGAGCCGTGGGAAGAAGGCGCATGGATCGCATGGCAAAACG
>CAZTLD010000098.1:1760-4762 GCA_964614395.1 uncultured Zetaproteobacteria bacterium | reverse complement strand
GCGTTGGGGCGGGCGCTTCCGGGACTGGACTTCGTCGCCCGCGGCCAGCGCGCGCGCACCACCGCCTCGTTGTTCGGCACGGGGCAGACGCTCACCGATCTCAGCTTCGGGCTGCAGCTTGAGGTGCCGATCTATGCAGGCGGCGGCGCGTGGGCCGAGCATCAGCGCCGCAAGCTTCTCGCCGAGGCCGAGCGCTGGCGCGCGCTCAAGGCCGAGGAAGACGCAGCGCTTGCCGCACGGGAGCTCAACACGGCGATGGAAAGCTTGAAGCTTCGCGTGGCCGCGTTGACCGAGGCCGTGCAGGCGGCCGAGTCCTCGGCTGCGGCGGCCAAACGCGCTTATGAACTCGGCGCCGGCACGCTGCAGGCGTGGCTGGATGCCGAGGAACGCGCGGAAAGCTTGCGCGCCGAGCTTGCCCGCGCGCAAGCCGATCTGCTGGCCGTGCGGGCGCGCGCGGCGGCGATGCTGGGCGCGCTGGAGGCTCGGCGGTGAGGCGGGCGCTGTGGGCGTGCGTGTGCGTGCTCGCCGCCTGTAGGGGAGAGGCGCCGAACGCGTGGCCGGGCTGGATCGAGGCGGACGAAAGATGGCTTGCGAGCGAACTGGGTGGAAAGGTCGTGGCGGTGGAGGTGGAGGAAGGCGCGCATGTCGCGAAGGGTGCGGAGCTCGTGCGCTTGGATGCGGCGCTGCTTGCAGCGGAGCAGCGCGCCGTGGCCGCGCGCATCGAGGCGGCAAAGGCCCAAATCCGGGCGCTCAAGGCGCAAAAGGCGCTTGCGGACGCAGAGCTTGCCCGCGCTGAGAGGCTCGCCCGCGCCGAGGCGAGCAGCAAGGAAGCTTGGGATCGGGCGCGCGCTCAGGCCAAGGTGCTCGCGGCCCAAATCGCCGCCGCCCGGCACGAGCTTCGGGCGCTGGAGGCACGGCGCGCGGAGCTTGCCGCGCGCATGGACAAGCTCGTCGTACGCGCTCCGCGCTCCGGCATCGTCGAGGAGGTGCTCAAAAGGCCCGGCGAGGTGGCGCGCCCGGGTGAGGCGCTCGTGCGCTTCTGGCCGGACGATGCGATCAAGATCATCGCCTTCGTGCCGGTGGCGGCCCTGGATGGGATCCATCGCGGGGCGGTGCTTTCGGTAAGAAGCGAAGGAAAGGCTTTCCGCGCCCGCGTGGTGCGCGTGGAGGATGCGCCGGTGTATGCGCCGCCGGTGCTCTACACCGGCAAGCACGCGGAAACGCTGCGCTACCGGGTGGAGCTCGTGCCGGTGGAGGGCATCGCGTTGCATCCGGGGGCGCCGGCGGAGGTCGTCGCGCCGTGATCGTGGCCGAAGCGGAGGGGCTTGAGAAGTCCTTCCGCGGGAAGCTTGCGGTGCGCGGCGTGTCCGTCGTCGTGCATGCCGGGGAGGTGGTGGCCTTTCTCGGGCCGAACGGCGGCGGCAAGACGACGACGATGCGGATGCTCGCCGGCATCCTGCGGCCGGATCGCGGCCGATGCACGGTGTTGGGGCGGGATGTGCTCCGCGATCCTTGGGCGGTGCGGCGCAGCATCGGCTACATGTCGCAGGCGTTTTCGCTGTATCAGGATCTCACGGTGCGGGAGAATCTGCTGTTCGCGGCGCGGGCCTACGGCGTGGGCGATCCCGAGGCCACCTGCCGCGCGATGCTTGCGCGGTTTGCGCTGGAGCCGTTCGCGGATCGGCTTGCGGGCGCGCTTTCGGGCGGGTTGAGGCAAAGGCTTGCGCTGGCCTGCGCATTGCAGCACGCGCCAAGGCTGCTGCTGTTGGACGAGCCGACGAGCGGCGTGGATCCGGCCACGCGCCGACTTTTCTGGCGCACGATCCTGGAGGAGACCGCACGCGGCGCGGCGGCGCTGGTGAGCACGCATTATCTCGACGAGGCGGAACAATACGCGGATCGCATCGTTTACCTCGCCGAGGGGCAGTTGCTCGTGGATGGGACGCTCGCGCAGGTGATCGAGGCTTCGGGGCTCGTGTCGGTGCGCGTGCGCGGCGCGCCGCCTGAAGCGCTGGAGCGCTTGGAAGCCGACGCGCGCGTGTGGTATCTCGCGCGCACCGCCGAGGGCGCGGTGCTGGCCGGCGGCGATCTTAAGGCGCTGATGGAGGCGGTGCGGGCGCACTTGGGGGAGGCGGCGGCGGAGCCGATGCGGCCGAGGCTGGAGGAGGTGTTCTTGCATTTGTGGCGGCGGGCGAAGGAGCAGGCGTGAGCGCGTGGCGGCGGATCGCGGCGATGATCGCGAAAGAGTTCATCCAGATGCGCCGCGACCGGCTGACCTTTGCGATGATGCTCGGCATCCCGATCATCCAGATCACGCTGTTCGGCTTTGCGATCAACACGAATCCGAAGCACTTGCCCGCCGTCGTCGTCGCAGCGCATCCGTCGCCGTTCGTGCGCGAGGTGCTCGCCGAGATCGAAGGCACCGGGTATTTCGCGATCCGGCCTGGATTCGCAAGCCTTGCCGAGGCCGAGCGCCTGCTTCGGAAAGGCGAGGTGCAGTTTGCGTTCGCGTTCCCGCCCGATCTCACCCGCCGCGCGATGCATCGCCGCGCGGAGCTGCTTGTGATCGCGGACGCGACCGATCCGGTGGCCGCGCAGGCGGCGCTCGGGGCGCTGTCGGCCCTTCCCGCGCTTCGGGGCAGCCCCCCGCGGGTTCGGCTCGTCGTGCACCGGCGCTACAACCCCGAGCTTCGCACGCAGGACAACATCGTGCCGGGGCTTCTGGGCGTGGTGCTGACGATGACGATGGTGCTGGTGACGGCGGTGGCGCTCGCCCGCGAAAGGGAGCGCGGGACGATGGAGTACCTCTTGATCACGCCGATCCGTCCGTGGGAGATCATTATCGGCAAGCTTGTTCCTTACATCTTCGTCGGCTACGCGCAGGTGCTTTTGCTGCTTTCGCTGGCCGTGGGCGTGTTCGATGTGCCGATCCGCGGGTCGGTGTGGCTGCTTCTTGTGGCGATGCTGCCGTTCATCGCCGCGAACTTGGGGCTGGGCGTGAC
>CAZTLD010000098.1:115-1660 GCA_964614395.1 uncultured Zetaproteobacteria bacterium | reverse complement strand
GTCGTCCGCTTCCGCCGCACGCTCGACTGAGCTTGCCCGCCGGAGCTGCTAGGATCGCGCACACTTTGGAACTCACGGGGTGCGCATGACGGAACAGGAAGTGCTCAAGCTCTACGAAACGCGCGGGGCGCTGTTGCGCGGACACTTCGTGCTCTCAAGCGGACGCCACGCGGATACCTATCTGCAATCGGCGCTGGTGCTGACCGACCTTGCCGTCGCCGAGCGCCTGGCGCGGGCGCTTGTCGCCAAGCTCGGTTCGCTTGTTGAGAACATTGATCTCGTCGTGGCGCCGGCGATCGGGGGGCTTGTGATCGGGCAGGAAGTGGCGCGGGTGCTTGGCCGCCCCTACATCTTCACCGAGCGCAAGGACGGCGAGATGCAACTGCGGCGCGGCTTCACCGTGCCGCAGGGGGCGCGGGTGCTGATCGTCGAAGATGTGATCACCACCGGCCTTTCCGTGCGCGAGTGCCAAGCCGTGATCGAAAAGGCGGGAGGCCGCGTGCAGGCGATCGCCGCGCTTGTGGATCGAAACCCGAACGCGCAGGGGCGCTTTTCCGTGCCGATGGTGGCGCTGGTGGCGCTGGAGGTGCCGAGCTGGCCGCCGGAAAGCTGTCCGCTGTGCCGGGATGCGCATGCGCCCGCCCCCGTCAAGCCGGGGTCGCGGCAGTGAGCGCGCGCCGCAAGAAGAAGACGCGCGCAGCGCCCGCGAAGGGCGAGCTTCGCTGCTACCCGTTCGGCGGCGTGGGCGAGTTCGGCAAGAACATGATGGTCTACGCCTGGGGGCGGGATGCAGTGATCGTGGACTGCGGCATGACGATGCCGGAGGCGGGTCATCACGGCGTGGACTATGTGATTCCAGACATCCGCGCGCTCAAGGATCTCGACTTGAAGCTGCACGCGATTCTGCTTACGCATGCGCATGAGGATCACATCGGGGCGCTTCCCTATCTCTGGCCGCAGCTGAAGCTGCCGATTTGGGGGCTTCCGGCCACGTTGAAGCTCGTGGAGGTGAAGCTTGAAGAGTTCGGCCTGCGGCCGCCGATGAAGCGCTATCCGGCGCTGGGGCGGCGCGTGCAGATCGGGCCGTTTCGCGTCGAGGCGCTTCCCGTGACGCACTCGATCATGGATGCCGCCTGCCTTGCGCTGCAAACGCCGTTGGGGCTTGTCGTGCACACGGGCGACTTTCGCTTCGATCCCACGCCGATCGACGGCCGCGCGACACCATTGCATCGGCTAGCCCAGTGGGGCGATGAGGGCGTGCTCTTGCTTGCCTCGGATTCGACGAACGCCACGCGCCCGGGCGCAGGCCCCTCAGAGCGCGTCGTGGGGCCGGCGCTCAGGCAGGCGATGGCGGGCGCGAAGGGGCGCGTGTTCGTGACGACATTCGCCTCGAACATGTTCCGCGTGCAGCAGATCCTCGATGCCGCGGCGAGCAACCGCCGGAAGGTTGCGCTCGTCGGGCACGGGCTTGAGCGGGCGGTGAAGGCGATGATGGAGATTGGGCGCCTCAGAGTGCGCAAAGGGCTGATCGTTTCGGTGCAGGAG
>CAZTLD010000098.1:0-105 GCA_964614395.1 uncultured Zetaproteobacteria bacterium | reverse complement strand
CATGTTCCGCGTGCAGCAGATCCTCGATGCCGCGGCGAGCAACCGCCGGAAGGTCGCGCTCGTCGGGCACGGGCTTGAGCGGGCGGTGAAGGCGATGATGGAGAT
>CAZTLD010000097.1:0-4822 GCA_964614395.1 uncultured Zetaproteobacteria bacterium | reverse complement strand
TCGAAGTTCTTCGGATAAGTCAGCATCGTCACCGCCACCGATCCCAACGCGCCATTGCGCCAACGCACGTTCATCACGGCGGTGTCCTCCACCTCGATGTTCCGCGCAAGCGTGCCCGTCATCGCATGCACCCGATCCACGGGCCCGATCAACCAAGTCAATAGATCCACATAATGGCTGGCCTGATTCATCAGCGCGCCGCCGTCCAGCTCCCAGGTGCCGCGCCAGGCATCTTGGTCGTAATAGCTTTGCGGCCTCGTCCAGAACACGTTCACCTGCACCATGTAGATCCGCCCAAAGCGCCCTTCGTCTATCGCCCGCTTGAGCAGTTGCAGCGTGCGGTTATAGCGGTTTTGCTTGACCACGAAAAGCCGCACCCGCGCATCATCGCAGGCCTTGATCATTCTCAGCGCATCGGCCCAGCGGGTGGCCATCGGCTTTTCGGTGATCACATGCACGCCGTGCCTCGCCGCAAGGATCGTTTGCTCCGGATGCAAGCCGCTTGGCGTGCACAGCGCCACGAGATCAAGCTCTTCCTTCGCCAGCATCTCCTCATACCGCTGATACCCCGGGCAGCCATAACGCTGGATATGATCCTCAAGGCGCTCCGGCTTGATCTCGCAAACGGCGGCAAGCTCCAAGTCCTCCGCATGGCGCGCGATCGCATCGAAGTGGCGCGCAGAGATCCTGCCGCAGCCCACCACGGCAATACGCAACTTCCGATCACGAATCACTGGAAACATCCGCCCTCCTTGCTCCATCCTCCTCGATCCCCATGCGCGCAAGCTCCTTTTTCAGCATCTCGTATTCGGATGCGACGATGCGGTAATACGCAAGCACCAAGCGCGCCTTCTCCTCCATCCCCTCAGGCGTGAGCACATAGAGATACGCGCGCTTGTTGGGGCTGTCATGGAAGCGCTTGAGCTTGATAAGCCCCTTTTTGAGCAGCGCGCGCAGCACATAGTTGGTTTTCCCGAGGCTAATCCCCAGCCTGCGGGCCAGCTCGCGCTGGGAAATGCCGGGGTTGGCCTCCAGCTCCCGCAGGATGCGCATCCGCACGCGATCTTGCGCATCCATCACGCCGCCCCTCCGGGCAGGCTTCCGCCATTCGGGTGAACCACGCCCCGCATCGCGCAGCGCATGTTCACGGATTGAACGAGAAAGTCAACCGCCGAGCTACTCGCCCAAGCCCTGCTCGGAAAGCCAGCGCTCAGCGTCCAGCGCGGCCTTGCAGCCTTCGCCCGCGCTCGTCACCGCCTGCCGATAGACGGGATCGGCGACATCGCCCGCAGCGAACACGCCCGGAATGTTCGTGCGGGTGCTCTTGCCCTCGGTGATGATGTAGCCGTTGGCGTCCATCTTGAGATCGCCGACGATGAAGTCGGTGTTCGGCTTGTGGCCGATCGCGATGAACACGCCCTTTACGGCCAGTTCTTCGGTTGTTTCGTCCACCGTCGAGCGAAGCCGCACGCCGGTCACGCCCGTCTCGTCCCCGAGGATCTCGTCCACGACGCGATTCCAGTGAATCACGATGTTTTCCTTCGCAAAAAGGCGCTGTTGCATGATCTTGGAGGCGCGCAGCTTGTCTCGCCTGTGGATGAGATGCACGCGGGTGCAGAGATTGGAAAGGTAAAGCGCCTCTTCCGCTGCGGTGTCCCCGCCGCCGACGACCGCCACCTCCTCGCCGCGGTAGAAAAACCCATCGCAGGTCGCGCAGGCCGAAACCCCCTTGCCCATGAAGCGCTGCTCGCTTTCCAGCCCCAGATACTTCGCCGATGCGCCGGTCGCGATGATCAGCGCATCGCAGGTGTAGGTGTCGTTGCCTTCGAGCACGAACGGGCGCTTCGTGAGATCCGCGCGCTCGATGTGATCATACACGATCCTCGTGCCGAAGCGCTCGGCCTGCTTGCGGAAGTCTTCCATCATCTGCGGGCCCTGCACGCCGTCCGGATAGCCCGGATAGTTCTCCACCTCCGTCGTCGTCGTCAGCTGCCCGCCCACCTGCATGCCGGCGATCAACACCGGCTCCAAACCGGCCCGCGCGGCGTAAATCGCGGCCGTGTAGCCCGCAGGCCCCGATCCAAGGATGATCAAGCGATGATGCTCAGCCATGGCGAACCTCCTCGATCAGCGATGGATTCATGTCCTTGGGCGCCTCCAGCCCCATCAGCTCAAAAAGCGTGGCCGCGATGTGCGATAGCCCCGGCGTTTCCAGCACGCTCATCCCCTCGCGGCGCTGGCGCAAGCGGATGCCATACTCGCCTCTTGGATCGAACACGATGCACGGCACCGGGTTGAGCGTGTGCTTCGTGGAGGGCTCATCCCCATGCTCGGTCTTGATACGCATCTGCTCGGCATTGCCGTGATCGGCGGTAACGAGCACGCGGGTTCCGGTCTCCTCGGCTGCCTCCACGATCTCGCCCAGCGCCCGATCCACCGCTTCGCAGGCCTTCACCGCCGCCTCGAACACCCCGCAATGCCCCACCATGTCCGCATTCGCGAAGTTCACCAGCCCAAACGCATATTCGCGCGAGCGGATGAACGCCGCGGTGGCCTCGCCCACCTCGCGCGCCTTCATCTCGGGCTTGTCCGCAAACCACACCCCTTTGTCCGACGGGATCAGCTCGTAGCGCTCCAGCGCGGGATCCTTCGGCTCGCGCCGCCCGCCGTTGAAGAAGAACGTCACATGCGGGTATTTCTGCGTTTCCGCGACGCGAAACTGCTTTTTGCCCATCGCAAGCACGCGATCGCCGAACGGATTGTCCACGCGCGTGGGCGGCATCAGTTGCCGGTGCGGAAGGTTGCGATCCTCGTCGTAGACCATCATGCCGGCGTAAACGACGCGGGGCCTCCGGCCGCGATCGAAGTGCGGAAACTCGTCCAGCTCGAACGCTTCGGTGATTTCGATTGCGCGATCGCCGCGGAAGTTCATCATCACGACCGCATCGCCGTCCCGCACCGGCCCCACCGGCCGATCGTGCTCATCCACGATCACGAAGCCCGGAATGTCCTGATCCACGATCCCCGGATGCTCGCGCCGGAAGTGCTCGATCGCCTCAAGCATCGAGCGGAAGCGGTATCGGCCCCGGCCGTGCACGATGATCTCCCAGCCCTCGCGCACGCGATCCCAGTTCTTGTCCCGATCCATCACGATGCGCTCGCGCCCGCCGCCGGAGGCGAAGCGATAGTCCAGCCCCCGCTCGCGCGCGAGCATAAATGCCTGCTCCAGCCGCGCGACGTATTTGTGCGCCGTCTGCACGCCCACATCGCGCCCGTCCAGAAGCGCATGCACGCGAAGCCTTCTTACGCCTTGCTCCATCGCATGATCGATCATCGCAAGGAAATGATCGATGTGCGCGTGAATCCCGCCGTCGGAAAGAAGGCCGATCAGATGCAACGTCCCTCGTTTTCCCGCCTCGATCACCTCGCGCATCGCCTCCGTCCGGAAAAACGAGCCGTCGGCGATCGCCTTGTTGATGCGCGTCGGCCCCTGATCGAGGATGCGGCCTGCGCCCATCGTCAGATGCCCCACCTCCGAGCCGCCCAAGTCTTTCGGATTCGGCAGCCCCACATACGGCCCGTGCGTGAGCAGCGTCGTGTGCGGATGCTCCCGCCAGAGCCGGTCGAACACGGGCGTATGGGCGGCTGCGATCGCATCCTCGGGGCCGCCCGTGCCGATCCCCCAGCCGTCGAGCACGACGAGCACCACCGGCGCTTCGGAAAGACGCGCCTTCATGCGCGCGCTCCGGAAAGCGTTTGCTTCGCCTTCGCTTCGTCAAACACCTTCGGATCCACGCGCAGCAACACCGCCTCCCCGTCCCAGTCCACGAACGCCTCCACGACGCCAGCCACGCCCTTCGCCGCGGCTTCGGCCTCGGCGCGATCGCGAAACCTTTCGCGATCAAGGTGAAGCATTTTCGTCGCCAGCATCCTCGGCGGCCGCTGGCCGATCGCGACGACGAGCCACACGAGCATCCACACGGCCGCCGCCGCAAACACGCCCGCCTCGCCAAAGCTTGCGTGCGCCCAGCCGCCCAGCGCCCCGCCTGCGAACGCGCCGAGGAACTGGCTGCTTGAGTACACGCCCATCGCCGCCCCGCGCGCCGCCAAGGGCGCCGCGCGCGAAATCCACGACGGAAGCGTCGCCTCCAGCACGTTGTAGAACAGGAAGAACAGCCACAGCGCAAAGCCCACGACGGCAAGAGACCCGGCCTTGGCAAGGATCGCAGCAGCGAGCGCCACGCCCGCGATCGCCGCCACGAACACCTCCTTCATCTTCCCGCGCCGCTCGGCGATGATCACAAACGGCACCATCAGCGCCATCGCCAACACCAAGGCCACGAGATACACCCACGCATGATGCTCCGGCGCAATCCCCACGCGATCGCGCAGCACGAACGGCAGCGCCGTGAAGATCGCGGTCATCACCGCGTGCAGCGAAAAGATGCCGAAATCAAGCCGCAACAGATCCGCATCGCGCAACACTTGCGCAAGGTCGCGTCCGGCGGCCTCCGCCTCTCGGTGCCGTACGATGCGCGGCGGGTTGGGAATCACGAACGCGACGACGAACACCGAAGCCACGGCCAGCACGGCCGTGAGCCAAAAGATCCCGCGCACGCCGATCGCCGCATCCAGCCACGGCGCAAGCACGAGCGAAGCGGCGAACGACATCCCGATCGTCACGCCGATCGTCGCCATCGCCTTAAGCCGCACCTCCTCGCGCGTGAGATCGGCCAAAAGCGCGGTGAGCGCCGCCGAGATCGCGCCCGCGCCCTGCAGCGCGCGGCCGGCGATCACGCCTGCGATCGAATCGCTCATCGCC
>CAZTLD010000096.1:0-4839 GCA_964614395.1 uncultured Zetaproteobacteria bacterium | reverse complement strand
ATCACGACCCCTTCCTCGCCCGGCTTCACCCTGAGGCTCGTGTCGCGGTAATCGCTGCCTTTCTCGCCGAAGATCGCGTGCAGAAGCTTTTCCTCCGGTGTGAGCGTGGTCTCACCCTTCGGCGTCACCTTGCCGACGAGAATGTCGCCCGCCTTCACCTTCGCGCCGATGTAGGCGATGCCGGAGGCATCCAAGTGCCTCAACGCCTCCTCGCGCACGTTCGGCACGTCGCGCGTGATCTCCTCCGGGCCCAGCTTCGTCTCGCGCGCCACGCACTCGTATTCCTCGATGTGCACCGAGGTGTAGACGTCGTCGCGCACGAGCCGTTCGGAGATCACGATCGCGTCCTCGAAGTTGTAGCCGCGCCACGGCATGAACGCGACGAGCACATTGCGCCCGAGCGCGAGCTCCCCTTCGTCCGTGTTCGGACCGTCGGCGAGCACATCGCCGCGCTCCACCCGATCGCCGGCGTGCACCAACGGCCGCTGGTTGAAGCAGGTGTTCTGATTGGAGCGGCGGTTCTTGTAGAGGCGGTAGATGTCCACACCCGGCTCGCCTTCCTGCTGTTCGGACTCGTCCACGCGCACGACGATGCGCTCGCTATCCACGCGTTCCACGACACCGCTGCGCCGCGCAATCACGCATGCGCCTGAGTCGCGCCCGACGATCGCCTCGAGCCCCGTGCCGACAAGCGGCTTTTCCTGGCGCACGAGCGGCACCGCCTGCCGCTGCATGTTCGAACCCATCAGCGCGCGGTTCGCGTCGTCGTGCTCCAAGAACGGAATCAACCCCGCAGACACCGACACGACCTGCGTCGGCGAGACGTCCATGAGTTCGATCTCGGAAGGCGGCGCCATTACGAACTGCCCGGCCTTGCGGCACTGCACGAGCTCCCGCACGAAGCGCCCTTCTTCATCAAGCTCGGCATTCGCCTGCGCGATCGTGTATTTCTCCTCCTCAAGCGCCGAGAGATAGACGACCTCGTCGGTCACACGCCCGTCCACGACCTTGCGGTACGGCGTTTCGATGAACCCGAAGCGATTGATGCGCGCATAGGTGGCCAGCGAGTTGATGAGGCCGATGTTCTGCCCTTCGGGCGTTTCGATCGGGCACAGGCGGCCGTAGTGCGTGGGGTGCACGTCGCGCACTTCAAACCCCGCGCGCTCGCGCGACAACCCCCCCGGCCCCAGCGCCGACACGCGCCGCTTGTGCGTGATCTCGGACAGCGGATTCGTCTGATCCATGAACTGCGACAACTGATTGGATCCGAAAAACTCCCGGATCGCCGCAATCACCGGCTTCGAGTTGATCAGATCCGACGGCGAAACACTCTCCAACTCGCTTGTGGCGATGCGCTCGCGCACCGTGCGCTCGACGCGCACCAGCCCCGTGCGCAGCTGGTTCTCCAGCTGCTCGCCCACGCAGCGCACGCGCCGGTTGCCGAGGTGATCGATGTCGTCCACCTCGCCAATCCCGTCGCGCAGCCCCAAGAGCGTGTCGATCGTGCGCAGCACGTCCTCGACGCGCAGCGTGCGCAGCGAAAGCGGTGCCTCGTCCTCGGAGATGCCCAGCCGCGCATTGAGCTTCATCCGGCCGACCTCGGAAAGGTCGTAGCGCGCCGGATCGAAGAACATCCCCTCAAAGAGGTTGCGCGCCGCCTCCACCGTCGGCGGCTCGCCCGGCCGCATCATCCGGTAGATCTCCACCTGCGCCTCTTCGCGCGACTGCACCTGGTCCAGCTTCAATGTATCGGCCAGCCACGGCCCGCGCTTGTACGGATCGATGAACAGGCACGCGAACTCGTTGACACCTGCGGCCCGCAGCGCATCGAGCCTTTCTTCCGTGATCTCCTCGTTCACATCCACGAGGATTTCGCCGCCCTCGACGACGATCGGCTCCGCCGCATACTCGCCCACGACCGCCGCATCCGGCACCTTGATCCACTCAACCCCTGCATCGACGAGGCGCTTGACCGCCGCCTTCGTGATCCGCTTGCCCTCGGCAACGATTCGGCGCCCCTGCACGCGGATGTCCGCCGGCGCACGCGCGCCCTCAAACAACTCCGGATCGAAGTAAAGCTCCACCTCGCCCTTGTCGTTGAACCGGTAGCGCCGGCGGGCGTAGAAGCGATCCAGAATCTCCTGCGTGGAAAGCCCAAACGCCTTGAGCAGCACGCCCACAGGCAACTTGCGCCGCATGTCGATGCGGAAAAACAGCCGGTCGCGCCCGTCGAACTCGAAGTCCAGCCACGCGCCCCGATACGGGATGACGCGCGCGTTGAACAAGAGCTTGCCGGAGGCATGCGTCTTGCCGCCATCATGGCTGAAAAACACGCCCGGCGAACGGTGCAGCTGCGAGACGATCACCCGCTCGGTGCCATTGATGATGAACGAGCCGCGCTCGGTCATCATCGGAATCTCGCCGAAGTAGACGACCTGCTTGCGCACCTCGCGCACCGTGCGCGTGCGCGAACGCTCGCCGCGCTCGAACACCTTGAGCTGCAAATGCACGCGCAGCGGCGCGGCATAAGTCAGGTCGCGCCGGCGGCACTCCTCTTCGTCAAAGCGCGGCGCGCCGTACTCCAGCCCCAAAAACTCCAGCTCGGCCGCACCGCCCGCGTCCCGAATGGGAAAGATATCCGCAAACAGGCGCGCAAGCCGCCCCCCGTTCGGATCCCCGTCCGGGCCGTAAAGAAACTCGCGATAAGACTGCTTCTGCACCTCGAGCAGATCCGGCATCTCCACCGGAGCCTTGATCTTGCCGTAGTTCTTCCGGATCCGCTTGACGATCGCCTTCGCCATGCTCACACCCTCGCCTCAGATTTTTTCAAAGCGCGAAAAGGCCACGCCCGGAACGCGCCGGGCGCGGCCATCCGCACCGTGCCAAATCCCGCACTTACTTGAGCTCGACCGACGCACCCGCCTCTTCGAGCTTCTTCTTGATCTCCTCGGCCTCTTCCTTGGACACGCCTTCCTTCACGGGCTTCGGCGCGCTCTCCACGAGGTCCTTGGCGTCCTTGAGCCCCAGCCCCGTGATCTCGCGCACCGCCTTGATCACCTGAATCTTCTTGTCGCCCGCCGAGGTGAGAATGACGTCGAACTCCGTCTTCTCCTCGGCCTGCGCCTCGGCGCCCGCCGCGCCCGGCGCCGCGGCGGCCACCGCCACCGGCGCCGCGGCGGACACGCCGAACCGCTCCTCCAGCTCCTTCACAAGCTCGGAAAGCTCGAGCACGGTCATGTTCTCGATCGCCTCGATCAGTTGCTCCTTCGTGATCTGCGCCATCGTCTCTCTCCTCTCTTGCCAGGTTTGTTATGCGGTCTCTTTTTGATCGCGCACCGCGGCCAGCGCGCGCACGAACGAGGCCGGAACCTCATTGAGCACGCGCACGAATCCGGTGATCGGCGCCTGCATCGTCGCCAGAAGCTGCGCCAGCAGCACCTCGCGCGGCGGAAGCGCCGCCAGCGCCTTCACGCCCGCTTCGTCGATCAGGCGCCCGTCGAGCACGCCGCCGCGGATCACGAGCGCCTCGTGCTGCTTGGCGAACTCGACCAAGGCCTTCGCCATCCCCACCGGATCCTGGCCGTAGGCGACCGCGATCGGACCCGAAAACAGCGGCTCCAGCGCGGCGAACTCCGTGCCCTCGGCCGCCCGGCGCGCCAGCGTGCACTTGACGACCTTGAGCGCCGCGCCCACTTCGCGCAGCGCGCGGCGCAACGCCATCATCTCCGCGACCGTCAGGCCCCGGTAGTGCACGACGACGCCGGCCGGGCACTCCGACCAAGCGGCACGCAGCGCCTCCACCAGCCGCTTCTTCTCTTCCCGTCTCACGCATCGCCTCCTTGCCGCAACCCAACCCGTGCAAGAGAGACCCATCTATGCAGGGCGCCTTTCGGCATTTCAGCGGCACGCCGCCCCTGCAGTCTCCGACGGGTGGATCGCGTGTTCATCACCAGCGGCTTGCGTCCACGCGGACGCTCGGCCCCATCGTGGTGGAGATCGCCACCCCGAGGATGTAGCGCCCCTTCGCCGCCGCCGGCTTGAGCCGGACCAGCTCCGTCATCAGCGCCTCGAAGTTCTCCTTGAGCTGCTCGGCGCTGAACGACCGCCGACCGATCGGCGCATGGATGTTGCCGCCTTTGTCCACGCGCACCTCAATCTGGCCGGCCTTGATCGCGCGGATCGCCTTGCCGATCTCGGTCGTGACCGTGCCCACCTTCGGGTTCGGCATCAGCCCCCTCGGGCCCAGGATGCGCCCAAGCCTTCCTACGATCGGCATCATGTCCGGGGTTGCGACCACGCGATCAAACTCGAGAAACCCTTCCTGAATGCGCTCGGCCAAATCCTCGGCGCCGACGATGTCCGCGCCCGCTTCCTTCGCTTCCTCGGCCTTCGGCCCCTTTGCGAACGCCGCCACGCGCACCTCCTTGCCGGTGCCGTGCGGCAGCGCAATCACGCCGCGCACCATCTGATCCGCGTGCCGCGGATCCACGCCCAAACGCACCGCGACATCCACGGATTCGTCGAACTTCGCCGCCGGCGCCTGCAAAATCGCCTCAATCGCCTCCTCGACCGGCACCGGCCCCCTCGGCAACGCCTTGCGCGCCTCCAACCAACGCTTGCCCCGCTTGGCCACGCCTGCCTCCTCAGTCCTCAACGATCTCGATGCCCATCGAGCGGGCGCTGCCCTCGATGGTGCGCATCGCCGCCTCGATGTCGTAGCAATTCAGATCCGGCATCTTGATCTCGGCGATCTCGCGGATCTGCTTGCGCGTCACCTTGCCGACCTTCTTCTTGTTCGGCTCGGGGCTGCCCTTTTCGATACCTGCCGCCTTCTTGAGC
>CAZTLD010000095.1:2918-4929 GCA_964614395.1 uncultured Zetaproteobacteria bacterium | reverse complement strand
TCCTGCTCGTGATCGCGTGCTTCTATTTGTTCGTCTTTGAGCGCCCTCTGAGTGAGCTTGCGCCGCTGGTGCGCGGGATCGTGTGGGTGCTCGCGGGGCTGGCGCTGTTCATGCGACGGCCGAAGGGAGCAATGGCAGTGCGGCGTTGAGATCTTCGGCGTGCCTGCGCCGGAAGGCGATGCACGGGCGCTGGGGCTTGCCGCGCGTGCATTTGATCTGGCCGTTCCATCGCGCGTTGGATCGCGCACGCGAGACGCGTGACCAAGAATCGGCGCGACAGCTCGTAATACGATCCAACGCCCCGCGCTGGGCGGCAAGATGGAGAGGCCTTATTGCGCGCTTGACATGACAGTCATACTGTCATAAAATTGTGGCATGATGAACGAGCGGCGGTTTTCTTTGGATGAGCTGAGCGCGCTTGCGGAGATGCCGAAGCGGCGCGTGCGTTTTTATATCCAGGAAGGGCTGGTGGACAGGCCATACGGCGACAGCCCGCGCACGGCCTACTACACCACGCGCCATTTGGAGCAGTTGCTTGCGATCCGCAAGTGGCAGCGGGCAGGGCTCTCGTTGGGGCGCATCCGCGAACTGCTGCGCGCGTCCGAAGAAGGCGCGCCGCCGCCCAAGCCTCGCGGTGCCGGCGAGGTGGAGGTGTGGAGCCATCTCGTCGTGGACGATGGCGTGGAGCTCCACATAGAGCCGCGCAGGGCGGGGCTGTCGCCCGAGCAGGTGCGCCGGCTGTTTCGCGAGGTGATGCGTTTGTATCGGGAAGTCAAGGAAGGAAAGGAGGACGCATGCGACGGATCGGAGCCATGATGCGAACGGACGTGCCGGAGGCGTGGGCGTGCGCGCCGCTTGAGGACGTGCGGGTGCACGTCTGGATTCACGACGCGCTTTCGGTGGTGAAGGTGCGGCATCGCTATCGCAACCGTGAGGACAAGCCCATCGAGGCCGTGTTCACGTTTCCCGTGCCCTTGGATGCGACGGTGCTGGGATTGGAGGCGGAGATCGGCGGTGCGCGTTTGCAGGCCAGGGTGGTGGAGCGAGAAGATGCGGAAGAGGCCTACGAACGCGCGATCGGGCAAGGCGACGCCGCAGTCTTGCTGGAGGAGGTGGAGCCGGGGATCCATGCCGTGAACCTTGGCAATCTCAACCCCAACGAAGAGGCGGTTTTGACGATTCGCTACGGAATCCCGAACCGATGGCGGGACGGACGATTGCGTTTCGTCTTGCCCACCGTGATCGCGCCGCGTTACGGCATGCCCGATCATGAGCCGCACCATCATCCCGAGGTGGATCCGCTTGCTTCCCATAGCTATGCGCTGGAGGTGGAGATCGCAGGAGATGCGGCCGAGGCCGAGGTGAGCTGCCCCACCCATCCGGTTCGAATCGAGCGCGGGGAACGTTCCGTGCGCGTGCGGCCGTGTTCGGAGCGCCTCACCATGGATCGCGACTTCGTGCTCGTATTGCGCAGGCAGAAGACGCGCGCGGCAGGTTTCTACCTGCGCACGCCGAAGGGCGTGTTGATGATGGCGGCTTTCGCGCCCCAAGCGCGGGAAGGATCGGCTGGCGCCAGCGAACGAGAGCGCGCAGCGCGGATCAAGATCGTCTGCGATTGTTCGGGATCCATGGCTGGCGACTCGATATGGCAAGCGAAAGAGGCGCTGCGTTGCTTGCTTGCGGAGCTTTCACCCGAGGATCGCTTCACGATCGTTCGTTTCGGCTCGCGGCATGAATGGCTCTTCCCCGAGCTTCGCCCCGCGGATGGCGAAGCGCTGGCGCAGGCGCTCGCCTATTTGCGGCGCATGGATGCGGACATGGGCGGCACCGAGCTTGCCCGAGCGCTCAAGGCCGCCTTTGCGCTGGATGCCGGCGTCCCTGCGGACGTGGTGTTGATCACCGACGGCGAGGTATGGCGGCACGATCGGATCGTGGCGCTCGCGCGCCATTCGGGGCATCGGCTCTTCGTCGTCGGGGTTGGGAGCGCGCCGGTGGAGGGTTTGTTGGCGCG
>CAZTLD010000095.1:2273-2908 GCA_964614395.1 uncultured Zetaproteobacteria bacterium | reverse complement strand
GAGGACATCGGCGCGGCCGTTCGTCGGCACATGCGTCGCATTTGGGCGGGCGCAGGGTGGCGTGCGCGGGTGATTTGGCCTTCGAAGCCGAAATGGCAGTGGCCCGAGGAGCCGGAGGCCGCCTATGAGGGCGATGCGTTCGTCGCATGCGCGTTGGCTGAGCGCGAGCCCGATATTCCCGCCTTTTTGTCCTATGTGTCGGGTTCGGACGAGGATGGGCGTGCGGATGCATGCGCTCTGAAGCCGCTGGATGCGGGTGTTGGAGATGTGGTTTCGGCCGAAGACCTGCTGCGGATGGCGGCCGCGATGCGCGTGCGGGGGCTGCGGAGCCGCGACTCGGAGGCGGCGAAGGCGATGGCGGTGGAATACGGGGTGTTGAGCGAGCATACAAGCTGCGTGCTCGTGCGCGAACGGCCTGAAGAGGAAAAGGCCACCGAGTTGCCCGCATTGCGCCGCGTGCCGCAGATGCTCGCCGCAGGCTGGGGCGGCATGGGGAGCGTGATCGAGTCAAGGAGTATGTGTCCGTGTCTGGCTGATCCGGCGCCGGCGTTCGTGGGCGGTTCGAAACGGCTCCGTGCAAAGCCTGCGAAGCCATGCGGTCCTATGGAGGCGTTCATGGAGGCCTTGGATCGGGC
>CAZTLD010000095.1:0-2263 GCA_964614395.1 uncultured Zetaproteobacteria bacterium | reverse complement strand
CTCCTAGGCGCGGCGCTTTGCGGCTGTTGACGATCCGTGCGTTGGCCGGATTGGGCCTGCCGAAGCCTTTTCGACGCGAGCTTGCGCGTTGCGTGCGGGATGTCGAGAGGCTGGGCGAGACGACGTCCGCGGAAGAGGCGGTGGTCGCAAGCTTTCTGCATTGGCTTGCGGAGAAGGATCGCGATCGGTTGCTGGGCCGAGGCGTGCGCCAATGGATCCGCGCGCGCGCCAAACGCGTGGTGCGCGACGACGTCCGAAGGCGGCTGTGGCCGACGTGGCGGGAACATTGGGATGCGATCTGGGAATGCATCCAACGGAAAGGGGGCTGGTCATGAAAGGCAAGGAAGCGCGCGTGGGGATGCGCTGGTTCAACGTGTGGGTGTACGTGCTGCTTCCGCTGGGGGCGCTTTTGGGACTCGTAGGGGCGTTTCTGGTGTATGTGACCACCGAGGACGTGAGACTCAGGGTGTTGGCCGTCGAGATGATGCTTGCGAACGCGGCGCTGTCGATTCTGGTGTCGTGGGGCTTGCATGGCCGCCGCTTGTGGGCGTGGTATCTGAACTGGCTCTACGTCGTCTTTCCCACGTTGAATGGGATGGAACATTTCGTGCGGCCGGACGCATCCTTCGTGGATACGGTGGGCGAGGCGTTGCTTGGCCTGGCGCTGGCGACGGCGATATGGGGGTATCCGAACTATCTCTATTGGATGCGGCGTCGGCATTTGTTCGCGCCTGCGGCGCAGGAGGAGCGCGATGGGGATCGTTGAACGGATACGCGAGCTCCGCCTGGCCTCCTATGCCAGCACGCCCCAAGACATCCGCCAGCATTGGCGGTTGGAGGAGCGGGAGCGGAGGGGCTATTGCAAGCGGCCTTTGCTGGAATTGCTGCAAAACATCGAGGATGCGCTCAAGGACGAGCCTCGGCCGGCCCCGCAGGCCGCGTTCGTGTTGCGGGGCGATACGCTTTGGGTGCTGAACAAAGGCGCGCCGTTCACCGAGCGGGGCTTCCAGGCGCTGTGCGAAAGCGACGACAGCCCAAAGCATGGGCGAGGCTTCATCGGCAGCAAGGGCACGGGATTCAAGGCGGTACTGAACTGGACGGAATCCCCTGAGATCCATTCAGGCGCGATCCATGCTCGCTTCGATCGCCGTGCGGCCGAGCGCGCGATCAGGGATAGGATCGGCGATTGGCGCTACGACGCGCTGAGGGAAGAAGGCGGCTGGCAGGGGCAGGCGCCGCTTTTGCGCATCCCGCTGGACGCGGCGCCGGATGCGACGACGCAAGCGTGGCTTTCCGAGTGGGCCACGGTCATCAAGCTTCCGCTCTTACCGAGCGTGCGAAGCCAGGTCGTGCGGGAGCTGCGCGAGTTCGATCCCGTTCTCTTGCTGTTTTTGCGGCACATCGAGTCCGTGCGGCTGGAGGTGGATGGCGACGTTTGGCACGTGATGCGCCACCGGAGAAGCGATCGCGAGGTCGTGCTTCGAGACGCGCGAGGGAAGGAGCGGCGATACTGGCTTGCGCGGAGAGCGGTGGATGTTGCGCCAGACGAAGGCGCGAAAGGCGATCGGGCGGAGGTGGCGGCGGCGTTCGCGCTCGATCGCGGAAGCGGCGAAAGCCAGCGAACCTGGTTCAACTTCTTTCCGGTGCGCAATGCGCCTGCGCCCTTTTCAGGCGTGCTCCTGCACGCGACGTTCCTTCTCAAGCCGGATCGGGACGCGTTGGATGAGAGCGAACCCGAGTTCCATTGGAGACTCGCAGACGCCTTGGGAGCGTTTCTGGCCGAAGAGGCGATTCCGGCGATGGCGGCGGCCCACGGCCCGGCTTGCCTGCGTCTGCTCGAGCCGCGAGATGAAGGAACCGCGCATGTGCGGGAGATCAACGAAAGGCTTCGGCGCCATGTGGCCGAGTCTGCGTTCGTGCCGTCGTTGAATGGCGCGCTGGCAAGCCCCTCCGCGCTGTGGCTTTATTGCGACGAGCTTGCAAAGTTGCTGGACCAAGGCGAAGGCGTTGCCGCCGTGGTGGAGGCAGGGGGCGAAACGCGCGCGCTGTGCGCGCCGGAGTGGCAAAGGGCGGGAAGACGTGTGCTCCAAGACTATGGCGCCAAGGGGCTTTCGGACGAAGGCCATTTGCGCGCGATGGCGCGCTTTCGGCCCGCCCATGCGGAGGCCGCCGTCGGGGCCATGAAGTTGGTGGCAGGCATCCGGGATGACATCCCGTGGTATCGCGGGGAAGCGAGGGAGGAAGCTTGGGAGATCATCAAATC
>CAZTLD010000094.1:0-4932 GCA_964614395.1 uncultured Zetaproteobacteria bacterium | reverse complement strand
AGCCAGCGCCGCGCCTTTCCACGATCTCCAAGCACAAATCCAAGTAGAACGGATGATGGCCGCCGTCGCCTGCATCAGTAGTCCGAAGGATCGCCTCTTCGTGCCGCTCGATCTGCTGGGCTACGGCGTCCTCGCCGCGGTCGCGGTAGAAGCGGGCGGCTTCGCGCAGAAACCGGCGCGCGTCCGCCTCGGCAAGCCCGCCGAGGCGATGCGCGTCCACATAATGCTCCCAGCGCTCATCGGGATCGCCCAGCGCCTCTTGCAGCGCGCGATCGTAGGCGCTCCAGTCCAGCCTTTCGCGCCCGGCGAACACGAGCCCAATCCGCGGCATCGCCTCTTCGTCCAAAAGCAACGGAAGCCACACTTTCTCCACGAGCCTTTGCTCCAGCTTCGGGGGCACGCGCTCGTAGCCGTCCAGCACGATGCAAAGGCTCCGCCCCTCGGCGCCCTTGCGCGCCTCCTCGGCCAGCAGCGCGGCCAGCTCCTCGGCGAAGATCTCCGGCAGGATCGCCTCCAGATCCGGAAGCTCCATCTCCGGCACCTGCCGGTAGTCCACGCCGAGCTTTTCTGCGATCTTCTTGCGGCTGCGGTCTTGCCAAAGCTTGCCGATCCCTCGGGTGACGAGCCGCGCAAGCGACGACGCATCCAAAACCCATCCCAGCGCTTCGCTGAGACGATCAAGCAACGCCATGTCGCCGAAGAACTCGATCGTCTCCCAGAGCGGGCCGCCTGGCCGGGCCTCCACCTTTTCGTGGTTCTTCTCCATGTAGGCGAGATAGGCCCAGTCAAACAGGTGCATCCCAAGCCGGGCTTCGGCATGGATCAAGCAGCGCAGCCGCCACAAGAGCCTCGGCAACGTGAGAAGCCGCTCGGCGTGCTCGGAGTCGAGATCGAGCCACACGAAGCGAAGGGAGGTTTCCGGGCGAGCCTGTTCGAACTCCTCCCGCGCCTTGCGCATGAGGCTGGTTTTGCCCACGCCGCCCACGCCGTAGAGGGAAAAGATCGGCTTTTGAAGCTCTTGGCCTTCCGCTGCGATCGTCGCAAAGAACTCGGAAAGAAGCCTTCGTTCGTCGTCGCGATCCGTGAAAAGCCTAAGCGCCCGCATCTGCCGATGCGCCTGCATCTTCATCCGATCCTCATTGCGGCCGCGCCCGAGCGCCATGCCCTCCTCCTTGCGGAAGTTTCCGCCGAAAATATCCCGAGCCTCCCGCGCAGGCAAAGCCCTGCGGCGCAAGTGGCGATGGTTGCCGCTCCGCCAGGGGGGGTGCATCATTCGCCGCGTCATCCACGGGAGGGCGCATGGCGGCGGTGGAACCCAAACCCAATGGGCTCAGCTACGAAGGGCGGTTTTACGACCGCGACACGTTGCTTCGCATGCACGACGAGATGCTCTTCATCCGCCGCTTCGAGGAGAAGGCGGCGCAGCTTTACGGCCTCAAGAAAATCGGCGGCTTTTGCCATTTGTGCAACGGGCAGGAGGCGGTCTGCGTCGGCGCGGCGCACGCCGCCCGCCCCGACGACTACATCCTCACCGGCTACCGCGACCACGGGCATATCCTCGCCCGCGGCACCGATCCGGTAGCCGTGATGGCCGAGCTTTTGGGCCGCAAGGGTGGCGTGAGCAAAGGCAAGGGCGGCTCGATGCACATGTTCGACATCGAGCGCAACTTCGCCGGCGGCAACGGCATCGTCGGCGAGCAGGTGCCGATCGGCACCGGCTTTGCGTTCGCCTCCAAATACCGCAACGACGGGCGCGTGACGCTGTGCTTCATGGGCGACGGCGCGATCAACCAGGGCGCGGTCTATGAGGCGTTCAACATGGCCGCGCTGTGGAAGCTTCCGGTCGTCTATGTGATCGAAAACAACCAATACGCGATGGGCACCGCGATCGAGCGCGCGAGCGCCGAAACGCATCTGTTCAAGCGGGGGCTTTCGTTCCGCATTCCCGGCATGCAGATCGACGGCATGGACGTGCTCGCGGTGGAAAAGCACCTGACCGATGCGATCGAGCATGCGCGCTCGGGCCAAGGCCCGATCCTGGTGGAGGCGATCACCTACCGGTATCGGGGGCATTCGATGTCCGATCCCGCCACCTACCGCACGCGCGAAGAGGTGGAGGAGTGGCGGCGCGGGCGCGACCCGATCGCGCGGCTCGAGCAGGCGATGATCGAGGCGGGGCTGGCCGACGAAGACCTGTTCCGCGAGCGGGACAAGGCGATCAAGAAAGAGGTGAACCGCATCGCGAAAGAGGCCGATGCGCAGCCGCTTCCGGATGCAAGCGAGCTGTGGACCGATGTTTACGCGCACCCGATCCAAGGCGCTTATCCCTATCCGGGCAAGGTGGCGTAGATGGCGCGCATCACTTTCCGGGAAGCGCTCAATCAGGCGATGGTCGAGGAGATGGAGCGCGACGAGCGCGTGTTCCTGATGGGCGAAGAGGTGGGCGAGTACAACGGCGCCTACAAGGTGAGCCAAGGCATGCTCAAGCGCTTCGGGCCGATGCGCGTGATCGACACGCCCATCACGGAGCTCGGCTTTGCCGGCATCGGCGTGGGCGCGGCGATGGCGGGGCTTCGCCCGATCATCGAGTTCATGACCTGGAACTTCGCGATTCTGGCGATGGATCAGATCGTGAACGCCGCAGCGAAGATGCTCTACATGTCCGGCGGGCAATACAAAGTGCCGATCGTGTTCCGCGGGCCGAACGGGGCGGCCGCGCGCGTGGCGGCGCAGCATTCGCAGTCGCTGGAGAACTGGCTGGTGAACATTCCGGGGCTGAAGGTGGTCGCGCCCTCCACGCCAGCGGACGCCAAAGGCCTTTTGAAGGCCGCGATCCGCGACGACGATCCGGTCTGCTTCATGGAAAACGAAATCCTCTACGGCACGATCGGCGAGGTGCCGGAAAGCGAAGACTTCATCATCCCGCTCGGCAAGGCCGACATCAAGCGCAAAGGCAAGGATGTGACGATCATCGCGCATTCGCGGATGGTGCTTTTAGCCCTTGAGGCGGCCAAGGTTCTCGCCGAGCAGGGGATCGATGCGGAGGTGGTGGATCCGCGCACGCTGCGCCCGCTCGATGAGGCCACGATCTTTTCCAGCATCGCGAAGACCCATCGCGCGGTCGTCGTGGAGGAAGGTTGGCGCTTTTCCGGGATCGGCGCGGAGATCTCGGCGCGGATCATGGAGGGCGCATTCGACGAGCTCGATGCGCCGGTGGTGCGCGTCACCGGCAAGGACGTGCCGATGCCGTATGCCGAGAATCTCGAGCGGATGGCGATCCCAAGCGTGGAGGAGATCGTCGAGGCCGCCCGCGTCGTTTGCTATCGGGCATGAGGCAAGGAGCACGCGATGCCGATTGACGTTTTCATGATGCAGCTTTCTCCGACGATGACCGAGGGGCGCATCGCGCGCTGGCTGAAGAAGGAGGGCGATGCGGTCGAATCGGGCGAGGTGATCGCCGAGGTGGAGACGGACAAGGCGACGATGGAGCTGGAAGCGCCCGAAGACGGGGTGCTTGCGAAGATCCTTGCGCCCGAGGGCAGCACCGTGCCGGTCGGCGCGCCGATCGCAGTGCTCGCCGAAGAAGGCGAAGAAGTGCCGGACGATTATCAGCCGAGCGCGCAGGCGCCCGCCGCCGAGGCGAGCAGCGCCTCTGCGCAGCCTGAAGCGCCTCCGGCTTCCTCTGCTCCCGCCACGCCTCAGCCTGTGGCGGCGTCTTCCGCGCCGCGGCCTGCGCAAGCTGAAGCGCCGGCCGCCGAGCCGGCTCGGCCCCGGCGCATCAAGGCCACGCCGCTTGCGCGGCGGCTGGCCAAGCTCAAGGGCGTGGATCTTGCCCGCATCCGCGGCTCCGGCCCTGGCGGGCGGATCATCGCAGCCGATGTGGAGCGCGCCGCGCGCCGCGGTATCCGCTTGGGCGCAGCGCAGCCCGCGCCGGTGCTGCAGCGGCCTGCGCCCCAGGGGCCGCTTCCGTATCACGAGGATGAAATCGAGCGCATCACGCCCACGATGATGCGCAAGACGATCGCGCGCAGGCTTTCTGAGTCCAAGCAGCTCGTGCCGCACTTTTATTTGACCGCCGATGTCGCAATCGATCGGCTCCTGGACTTGCGCGCGCAGCTCAACGAGGCGGCACAAGGCGCGTTCAAGCTTTCGGTCAACGACTTCGTCGTGAAGGCCGCGGCGATGGCGCTGATGGACGTGCCCGAGGCCAACGCAAGCTGGACGGACGAAGCGATCCTGCGCCACAAGCATGCGCACATCTCGGTCGCAGTGGCGCTGGAAGACGGGCTGATCACGCCGGTGGTGCGCTACGCGGAGCAGAAGGGCATCGTCGAGATCTCGAACGAGATCAAGGAGCTCGCCGCGCGGGCGCGCGAAGGCAAGCTCAAGCCCGAGGAATACACCGGCGGCACCTTTTCCGTATCCAACCTCGGGATGTTCGGCGTCAAGCAGTTCGCGGCGATCGTGAATCCTCCTGAAGGCGCGATCCTGGCCGTCGGCGCAGGCGAAAAGCGGCCGGTGGTGGACGAAGACGGGAAGATCACGGTGCGCACGGTGATGACGCTCACATTGTCTTGCGATCACCGCGTGATCGACGGCGCGCTCGGCGCGCGCCTGCTTGCCGCGATCAAGCGCCGGCTGGAGCTGCCGGCAAGCCTCTTGGTTGAGGGAACGAGCCATGCCGATTGACGTTTTCATGATGCAGCTTTCTCCGACGATGACCGAGGGGCGCATCGCGCGCTGGCTGAAGAAGGAGGGCGATGCGGTCGAATCGGGCGAGGTGATCGCCGAGGTGGAGACGGACAAGGCGACGATGGAGCTGGAAGCGCCCGAAGACGGGGTGCTTGCGAAGATCCTTGCGCCCGAGGGCAGCACCGTGCCGGTCGGCGCGCCGATCGCAGTGCTCGCCGAAGAAGGCGAAGAAGTGCCGGA
>CAZTLD010000093.1:0-5003 GCA_964614395.1 uncultured Zetaproteobacteria bacterium | reverse complement strand
CGCAAGCCCCAAAGCCCTCCCCTGCTTCCTCGCCCGATCCGGTGGCGGCGATGCAAAGGCTGGCCGAAGAAGCGCGCACATGCCGGCGCTGCGCGCTTGCCGAAACCCGCACGCAGGTCGTGTTCGGCGTCGGCGATCCTCGTGCGAAGCTTGTGATCATCGGCGAAGCGCCCGGCCGGGACGAGGACTTGCAAGGCGAGCCGTTCGTCGGCCGCGCTGGGAAGCTTTTGGACAAAATCCTTGCGGCGGTAGGGCTTTCGCGGGCGCAGGTCTATATCATGAACATCCTCAAGTGCCGCCCGCCGAACAATCGCGATCCGCGCCCGGAAGAGATCGAAGCCTGCGCGCACTGGCGGGAGCGGCAGCTTGAGATCCTGCGCCCCAAAGTGATCATGCTGCTCGGGCGCGTGGCCGCGCAGACGATGCTCGGCACGAAGGCCCCCACCGGAAGCCTGCGCGGGCGCGTGCACGAGGTGCGCGGCGTGCCGGCGATCGTGAGCTGGCATCCGGCTTATCTTCTGAGGCAGCCATCGCAAAAGCGCTCGGCATGGGAAGACTGGCAGAAGGCGATCGCGCTTTTGCGGGAGGATCGCTGATGCGCTGGCTTTCGGCTATCATCGTTTTCATCCTAGGCGTATGGGAGGCAGCGGCGATGGAGATCAGCTCCCCTGCTTTCACCGATCACGGCATGATGCCCTCGCGCTTCACTTGCGAGGGCGAGGATGTCTCGCCTGAGCTCGTGATCCGTGGGGTGCCTGCCGACGCAAAGAGCCTTGCGTTGATCGTGGACGATCCCGATGCGCCGGATCCGGCCGCGCCGCGCATGATCTGGACGCATTGGGTGCTATATAACCTTCCGCCGGATACGACGACGATCCCCGAGGGGGCGCGCCCGGGGCACGGGCTTCCTGCTTCCGTGCGCGAAGGCCGCAACGACTGGGGCGAGCCGGGCTATCGGGGGCCGTGCCCGCCGATCGGGCGCCATCGCTATTTCTTCCGCGTGTATGCGCTGGATACGATGCTATCGGATCTGCGCCTTCCCACCCGCGCCAAGCTTTTGCAGGCGATCGAGGGGCACGTGCTCGATCAAGCGGAGCTCGTCGGGCTTTACGAAAAACAGCGTTGATCCTCGTTTCCATCGCCGAGCAGCGGCTTTACCACCGCCATGCCGGCGTCTGGCGCAGCTACCCTGTTTCCACCTCGCGCTTTGGCGCAGGCAACCGGCGCGGAAGCTGGCAAACGCCGCTCGGGCGCCATGTGGTGTGCGCCAAAATCGGCGAAGGCTTACCGCCACATACGGTCTTCCGCGCCCGCCGTCCGGTGGGGCTTCTGCCGCCCGATCCGAACCCGGACGAAGACTGGATCGTGGGCCGCATCCTGTGGCTCGCGGGTCTGGAAAAAGGCGTCAACCGCTGGGGCGCGGTGGACACGAAGCGGCGTTTCATCTACATCCACGGCACGCCATTCGCCGACGCGATCGGCACGCCCGCATCGCTCGGTTGCATCCGCATGCGCATTGAGGACATCCTGGCGCTTTTCGCGCGCGTGCGCGTCGGCGAACGCGTCGTGATCCGCGAGCGGATCATTCCCCCGCGCGCGCCGAGGCCACCGCGGCCAGATGCACGATCTCGTCCACGGTAGCCCCGGTCGCCAACACATGCACCTGCTTCGGCAGCCCAATGAGCACCGGGCCGATCGCGGTGGCCCCGCCCAGCTCCTTGAGGAGCTTGTAGGCGATGTTGCCGGCCTGCATCGTCGGGAAGATCAGCACATTGGCCGGCTCCTTGAGCTTGGAGAACGGATACAACGCCAAAAGCCTGGCATCGAGCGCGGTATCGGCCTGCATCTCGCCGTCCACGACGAGATCCGGCCGGCGCTCGTGCAAGATGCGCACGGCTTGCGCCACGCGCTTCGTCTCCGGACGCTCGACGCTTCCGAAATTGGAAAACGACAGCATCGCCACGCGCGGCTGCACGCCCAGTGAGGCGGCGGCCTCCGCGGCAAGCTCGGCAAGCTCCGCCAGCGCCTCCGCATCCATCTCTAGGTTCACGGTGCAGTCGGCAAGGAAATAGGCGGCGTTCTCCAGCAGCATCATATACATGCCATAGACGCGATAGCGCCGCCCTTGTTCGTCGTGCCCGAGCACCCGCAGCACCGGCCGCAGCACGTTCGGGTAGTGATCGGTGCGCCCGGCGAGCATCCCGTCGGCGAAGCCGCGGCGCACCATCATCGTGCCGATCAGCACCGGATTGCGCCGCAGCATGCGCTTGGCCTCGTCGCGCAAAACCCCGTGCCGCTTGCGGTCGAAGTAGTAGGCCTCGGCGAGGCTTTCGATCAGGCTTCCCTCTTCGAACGGGTCCATGATGGAGAAGCCTTCTGCATCCACGCCTGCGGCCTTCGCCGTGTCCAGAACGCTAGCCCGCGCGCCGATCACGATAGGTTGGGCGATGCCCAGCCGTGCGATCTCTTCCGCTGCGCGCAGCACCACCTCGTCGTCGCCCTCGGGGAACACGAGCCGCAGCGGATGCGCGCGCGCCTTGTCGTAGATCCAATCCAGAAACTCGCGCGACGGGTCCACGCGCCGCACGAGTTCCACCCGATACTGCTTGAGGTCCTCGATCTTGCGCTGCGCGACACCCGAGCGCACCGCAGCCTCGGCCACGGCTGGCGGCACGACCTCGATCAGGCGCGGATCAAACGGCTTGGGCAGGATGTAGTCCTTGCCGAACTGCAGCTTTTTCGCGTTGTAGGCGCGCGCGACCGAGGCCGGCGCCGGCGTGCGCGCAAGCTCGGCGAGCGCCCGCGCCGCCGCGATGAACATCTCGTCGGTGAACGCGCGCGCGCGCGCATCGAGCGCCCCGCGGAACAGAAACGGGAACCCGAGCACGTTGTTCACCTGATTCGGATGATCCGAGCGGCCCGTGGCCATCACGAGATCGTCGCGCACGCTCATCGCCACATCATAGGCGATCTCCGGCTCGGGATTCGCAAGCGCGAACACGATCGGACGCGGCGCCATCGTTTTCAGCATCTCGGGGCTGACGATCCCGCCTTGCGACAGCCCAATGAACACATCCGCGCCGCGCATCGCCTCGGCAAGCGTCCTCTCCGGGCGGTCGGTCGCGAACTCGGCCTTGTAGGGATTGAGGTCTTCCCTGCCCTTGTGGATCACGCCCTTGCGGTCGAGCAAGAGGATGTTTTCCTTCTTCGCGCCCAGCTTCAGAAGCAGGCGCATGCAGGCGATGCCGGCCGCGCCCGCCCCCACGCACACGATCTGCGCATCTTCAAGCGTTTTGTTCTGCAGTTCGAGCGCATTGATGAGTCCGGCGGCGAGGATCGTCGCCGTGCCGTGCTGATCGTCGTGCAACACCGGCACGTCCACCTGCGCCTGCAGCCGTTCGAGGACGACGAAGCAATCGGGCGCGCGGATGTCCTCGAGATTGATGCCGCCGAAGGTCGGTGCCAGGCGCGCGATCAGATCGGCGAGCCTTTCGGGGTCGCGCTCATCGATCTCGAGATCGAACACGTCGATGTCGGCAAAGCGTTTGAAGAGCACCGCCTTGCCTTCCATTACCGGTTTCCCGGCCAAGGGCCCGATGTCCCCAAGCCCCAACACCGCGGTGCCGTTCGTCACCACGGCCACGAGGTTCGCGCGCGAGGTGTAGAGATCGGCGTTCGCCGGATCGCGCACGATCTCGCGGCACGGCTCGGCCACGCCCGGCGTGTAGGCCAGCGACAAATCCCGCTGCGTCAGACACGGCTTCGTCGTGCGAATCGCAATCTTGCCGGGCACGGGATGCCGGTGGTAGTTGAGCGCTTCTTCACGCCACGATGTCATCCGCCGCCTCCGCTGTGGAGCGGCAACGCTATCACCGCGCTCGGGTTGCGGCTATGCGGATCGGGATGGGTCGCGCTTGTCCGAAGGAAGCGGCAGCCGCCGGATCACGACCTCGCGTGGGGCTTCGATCCCAAGCCGCACCTGGCCGCGGTCCACGCCTAGCACGCGCACCGTAATCGTCTCGCCGATGGCGATGGCTTCACCCTTTTTGCGCGTCAACACCAGCATCATGCCCTCCCTCGCCCGCTACCGATAGACGAAAACCGCGAGGAAGGCAACTAAAGCGCGCGCGCCTCCGGCTCCTTGTCCAGCTCAAAGGCCTCGTGCAGCGCGCGCACGGCAAGCTCCAGGAACTTTTCGTCCACGACCGCGGTGATCTTGATTTCGCTCGTCGTGATCATCTCGATGTTCACGCCCACCTTCGCGAGCGCCTCGAACATGCGCTTGGCGACGCCCGAGTGCGAGCGCATGCCGACCCCGATGATCGAGACCTTCGCGACGGTATCGTCGCCGATCACGTCGCGTGCGCCGAGCTTCTCTTTCACCTCCTGCATCAGCGCCATCGTGCGCGCGAAATCGGCGCGCGGCACCGTGAACGTGATATCGGTCTTCCCTTCTTCGCTGACGTTCTGCACGATCACGTCCACATTGATCCCCTCTTCCGCGATCGGCGTGAACACTGCCGCGGCGATCCCGGGTCTGTCCGGAATCCCACGGATCGTGATCTTGGCCTCGTCGCGGTTGAAGGCGATCCCGGTGACGGCTGCGCGTTCCATGTGCTGATCCTCCTCGGTAACCAATGTGCCGGGGACATCCTCGAAGCTGGAGCGCAGGTGAATCGGCATCTTGTAACGCATCGCGAGCTCCACGCTGCGCGTCTGCAACACCTTCGCGCCCAGCGACGCCATCTCCAGCATCTCTTCGTAGCTGATCCGGTCGATCTTGCGCGCGCGCGGCTCGATGCGCGGATCGGTCGTATAGACGCCGTCCACGTCGGTGTAGATGTCGCAGCGGTCGGCCTCAAGCGCTACGGCCAGCGCCACTGCCGAGGTGTCCGACCCGCCGCGGCCGAGTGTGGTGATATCCCCGCTTTCTGTAACCCCCTGAAAGCCGGTGACCACCGGCACATGCCCGTGCTGCATATGCCTAAGCAGCCGATCGGCAC
>CAZTLD010000092.1:0-5007 GCA_964614395.1 uncultured Zetaproteobacteria bacterium | reverse complement strand
CGTGCCGGAAGAGCCCGGCGTGTATCGGATGCTGGATCGGAGCCGCAGCGTGCTTTACGTCGGTAAGGCGCGCAACCTGCGCCGGAGGCTCGCAAGCTACTTCCAGCGCAGGCCCGAATCGCCGCGGATCGAGGCGATGGTGCGGCAAGTAGCCGATGTGGAGTTCACGCTCACGCGCTCCGAGGCGGAGGCGCTCGTTCTGGAACACAACCTGATCAAGCAGCTCAAGCCGCGCTACAACGTGATGCTCAAGGACGCCAAGTCCTACCCTTACATCTGGATCACCGAGGAGCGCTTCCCGAAGCTTCGCCTATACCGCGGCGACCGCAACAAGCCCGGCGCGTTCTTCGGGCCTTTCCCGCACGTGCGCGCGGTGCACGAAACGATCAAGCAGCTCCAGATCGCTTTCGGTCTGCGCGACTGCGACGACACCACGTTCCAGCACCGCACCCGCCCATGTCTCAAACACCAAATCGGGCGCTGCGCCGCGCCTTGCGTGGGGTTGATCAGCGAAAGCGCCTACCGCGAGCAGGTGGAGGCGGCCAAGCGCTTCCTGCGCGGCGAAGACGAAACGCTGCTTGCCCGGTGGGAAGCGGAGATGCATCAGGCCGCCGAGCGGCTCGCGTTCGAGCGCGCCGCGATCCTGCGCGACCGCATCCGCGCGCTGCGCACGATCCTGGAAACCGCCGACGACCGAGCCCTTCCGCCTGATGCGGACGCGTTCGCGGTCGTGCGCACGGAAACGGGCGCGTTCGTCGCCATCGGCATGCGCCGGCAGGCGCGTGATTTGGGGAGTTATGTCGTGCGGGCGCAGCAAAGCGCAGACGCCTCCGATGCCGAGGTGCTGGAAGCGTTGTTCGTGGACCGCTACCAGCGCGAGCCGCTGCCGGCCGAGATCTTCATCGACGGGCCGGATGCGCTGGCCGCGCGGCTCAAGCGCGTGGTGCGGCTACTGGGCGGGGGAAAGCGAGCGCGCGTGCACAACCCGAAGCGCGGCGAGCCGTTCGAGTGGCTTGCGCGCATCCGCCGCTCGGCGGAGGCGATGCTCGCCGCGCGCCGCGGCAAGGACTTGCGGCCGGCGTTTGCGGATCTCGCCGAGATGCTGGGGCTGGACGCGCCGCCGCAGACGATCGCCGCGCTGGACAACGCGCACATGGGCGGCAAGTGGATGGTGGCGGGGCTTGCATGGCTCGCAGCGGACGGGCCGGTGAAAGACCTCTATCGCCATTTCAGACTGAACAAAACGCGCTTCGCCGCCGGCGACGACTATGCGGGGATGCGCGAGGTGTGCGCGCGCCTCGCCGCCGAGATCGAAAGCGGCAAGCTTCCCTCACCGGATCTTCTGCTCATCGACGGCGGCCGCGGGCAGCTCGAGGCGGCGATGGAAGCGTTCGCCCGTGCCGGTGTGGCAGTGCGGCTGGTTGCGGCCGCCAAGGGCAAAACGCGCAAGGCGGGCGAAGAAACGCTCTACCTGGGCTGGCGGCACGAGGCGCTGCGGCCGGGGGCGCGCCCTGGGATGTTGGTGCTGGCGCGCGTGCGCGATGAAGCGCACCGCTTCGCCGGGCGCTACCTGCACAAGCGCATCGAACAGCAAATCTCTGCCTCGGCCTTGGACCAAATCCCCGGCATCGGCAAGGCACGCAAGCTTGCGCTGCTACGCCGCTTCGGCGGCATCGAAGGCGTGCGGCGAGCCAGCCGCGAGCAGCTTGCGCAAACGCCGGGGATTTCGGAAGCGCTAGCCGAACGGATCTTCCAAGCGCTGCACCGCGGCTAGGCTTCGGCCGCAGGTTGCGGTATCATGAAATCAATACTGAGGGGGTGATGATGCGCGCATTGGACGAAGTGTTGATCAGCTTTCGCACGATCGCCGAGGAGCTTGCCGAAAGGCTTGCCGCGGTCGGGAGGTCTCTTTGACATCGCAGGCCAAGAAAAGCGCCTAGAGGCGCTGAACGCCGAGGCCGAAAGCCCCGATCTTTGGAACGATCCCGAGCGCGCGCAGAAGCTGATGCAGGAGCGCGCGCGTCTTGAACGCGCGCTTGCGCGCTTCCGCGAGGCGAAGACGATGCTGGAAGACGCGCGCACGCTGTTTGCGCTCGCGCACGAAGAAGACGACGAAGCGGCCAAGCGCGAGGCCGCCGAGCAGTTGATCGCCGCCGAAGAGCGCATCGCCGCGCTGGAGATGGAGGCGATGCTGAGCGGCGAAAACGACCGCGAAAACGCATTCTTGGAGATCACGGCGGGCGCAGGCGGCACCGAAGCGCAGGACTGGGCCGAGATGCTTTTGCGGATGTATCTGCGCTGGGCGGAGCGCCACGGCTTCAAGACCGAGATCGTGGAGCTGACCCCAGGCGAAGAGGCGGGGATCAAGTCCGCGACGGTGCGCGTGATCGGCGAGTATGCCTACGGGTATCTGAAGGCCGAGGTGGGCGTGCACAGGCTCGTGCGCAAGTCGCCGTTCGATGCGGGGCACCGGCGGCACACTTCGTTCGCGTCCGTGTTCGTCTATCCGGACATCGAGCGCGAGATCGAAATCAAGATCGACGAAAAGGATTTGCGTATCGACACCTACCGCGCGCAGGGCGCCGGCGGCCAGCATGTGAACAAGACCGAATCGGCGGTGCGGATCACGCACATCCCCACCGGCATCGTCGTGCAGTGCCAGAACGAGCGCAGCCAGCACAAGAACAAGGCGATGGCGATGAAGATGCTGAAAGCGCGCCTCTACGAATACGAAATGCGCAAGCGCGAAGAGGAAAAGCGCAAGATGGAGGAGCAAAAGGACGACATCGCCTGGGGCCGGCAGATCCGCTCGTATGTGCTGGACCAATCGCGCATCAAGGATCTGCGCACCGGCATGGAGACCAGCAACACGCAGGCCTTTCTTGATGGCGAGATCGACGAGTTCATCCGCGCGCAGCTTCTGGGCATGCGCCGGGAAAAGACGGGCGCTACTGAAGCGTCTTGAGGAACTCGATCACGTCGCGCCGGTTTTGCGGATCCTGCATCTCCGGATAAGCGGGCATCACAAGCCCCGTCGGGTTGCTCTGAATCAGCTTCTTCGCGGTCGGATCGCTGGCCGCGAACTTTTCCGGATTCGTGATCCAATGCTCAATCCAATCGAGCGAGCGCCGTTTCGTCACGCCCGCAAGGCCCGGCGCGCCAACTGCGCTCGTTTCGTGCGTCGTGTTGTGGCAGTGCGCGCAGATCGTTTGAAAGATCTGCTTGCCGTGCGCCGCATCAGCCGCCGGCACGGCCGACTCCTCCTCGGCCGCATGGGCTGCGATTGCGAAAATGAATGCGCCTAGCGCCAACACCCGCCGCATGCCGCGCAGATTAGGAAAAAACGCCGCCCTCGGCAACCGAGGAAAACGGTTGGTTTCATGCCCGATGCGCGCAAGGCTTCGCGCATGGACGCGCGTTTCGCTATCGTGCTCGTCGCCGCGGGCGCAGGAAGCCGCATGCGCATGCGCACGCCGAAACAATACTTGCGCATCGCGGGACGCACGGTGCTTGAGCATGCGATCCTAGGGCTTGCGCAAAGCGCGGAGATCGGCTGGCTGCAACCGGTGTTCGCAAAAGACGATCGCGTGGGGCCGAAGATCCTCGCGCGCCTGCAAAAGGATCTTCCGTTTCGCGTGCTTCCGCCTGCGGTCGGCGGAAACACGCGCGCGGCTTCGGTCATCGCCGGCATCCGGGCGTTGCCGAAGCGCATACGGTGGGTGGCGGTGCACGACGCGGCACGGCCGCTCGTTTCGGCGGATTTGCTGGCGCGGGTGTTCGCGGCAGCGCGTTTTCATGGCGCAGCCGCGCCCGGCGTGCCGGTCGTGGACACGATCAAGGAGCTGGATGCGCGTGGATTCGTGCGGCGCACGCCCGAGCGCGCGCGCCTCGTGGCACTGCAAACGCCGCAGGCCGCCCAAAGGGCATGGTTCGATCAGGCGATCGCGACGCTCGGGGAGCTTGCGCTCGCCTGCACCGACGACATGCAGATGCTGGAGATGGCCGGTTTTCCGGTATTCATCTGCCGTGGCGATCCGAACAACCGGAAACTGACGACGAAGGAGGACCTCGCATGGCTGCGCCGCAGGCTTTCCGCATCGGCCAAGGATTCGACGCGCACCGCTTCCAGCCAGGGCGGCCGCTCGTTCTAGGCGGTGTCGTCATCCCCGACGCTGAGGGGCTTGCGGGCCATTCGGATGCGGATGTGCTGTTGCACGCGATCACCGATGCGGTGCTCGGCGCGGCGGGCCTCGGCGACATCGGCCAGTGGTTCCCAGACCGCGACCCGCAATGGAAGGACGCGCCCAGCCATCGGTTTTTGGAACGCGCGCTGCATGAGGCGCGCGCGCGCGGCTGGGAAGTCGTCAACATCGACGCCACGGTGATCGCGGCACGGCCAAAGATCGCGCCGTGGCGCGACGCAATACGCGCGCGCATCGCCGAGATCGTCGGCTGCGAGGCGGATGCGGTAAGCGTGAAGGCGACGACGACCGAGGGCATGGGCTTCACCGGCCGCGGCGAGGGCATCGCCGCCATTGCCGCCGCATTGCTCGCCCGCATCGGCTAAGCTTTCCTCATGGCGGACTGGCGGCTCTTCTACCAGAGGCTCGATCCCGCCCACCGCGAGTGGGCGTCGGTGTTGGCCCACGAATGGCGGCAAACGGGGCACCTCGCCGAGCTCGGCGAGGACGATGCATCGCTGCTTTTGCGCGCGCGCAGCGCGTTGGCCGAGCGGCCGGTGATCGCACGCCTCGTGCTCGACGCCGAGGCGATGCCCGTTTTGGAAATCCCAGTGCGCACATGGCAGGCCCTGTTCGGCGAAGACGAAGCCGAGCGCCTCCTTGCGCCGCTTGCGGCAATCGAGGAGGCGGAGATCGAACAAGGGCGCGCGCTGTGGCGACTTTTTCGTCCGGCACACCTTTCCGGGCCGGCGCAGAAGCGGCTGCGCGATTGGCTGATGGATGTGGGCTGGCGGCTGCGCGACGCCGCGCCCCGCTAGCGCCGGTT
>CAZTLD010000091.1:0-5030 GCA_964614395.1 uncultured Zetaproteobacteria bacterium | reverse complement strand
AGGTTCTCGCTCGTGGATCGGGTGATCGCCGAGGTGGATCGGGCGGTGTATCACATCTTCTGCCCGCAGCCCTCAAGCCGCCCCTACCCGGCCGAGGGCGTGGCGGAAGCGGAGCTTTCGCCGCGCGAAAAGCGGCTTTCCGCGGCGCTGATGCGCGTGAACCACGCAGGCGAGATCTGCGCGCAAGCGCTGTATCAAGGCCAGAGCATCATCGCGCGCGATCCGAGGATCGCCGAGCGCCTCCAAAAGGCCTCGATCGAAGAGGCCGATCACCTGAACTGGTGTTTGCGGCGCATCGAGGAGCTGGGCGGGCGGCGCTCGCTTTTGGATCCGCTTTGGTATTTGGGGTCGCTCGCGATCGGGATTGCCGCCGGCATTCCGGGCGATCGCTGGAACCTCGCGTTCCTCGCCGAGACGGAGCGGCAGGTCGCCGAGCATCTGGACGGCCACCTGCGCCGGCTTCCGCCCGGCGATGCGCGCACGCGCGCGATCGTCCAGCAGATGAAGGAAGACGAGCTTAAGCACAAGTCCACCGCAGAACAGCTCGGCGCGGCCGAAATGCCCGGCTTCGTGCGCAAGCTCATGCGGCTGGCCGCGAAGGTGATGACCACGACGGCCGAGCGCATCTAGGCTAGCCTTCCGGCGCACGCAACGCGCAAAGGGGTGTGAACGATGGCAGGGCACAACAAATGGTCCAAGGTCAAGCACAAGAAGGCGGTGCAAGACGCGAAGAAGAGCCGGCTCTTCACCCGCTACATCCGCGAGATCACCGTGGCCGCGCGGCTCGGCGGGCCTGATCCCGAGGCCAACCCGAGGCTGCGCGCCGCAATCGCCGCGGCGCGCGCGGTGAACATGCCGAAGGAGAACATCGAGCGGGCGATCGCACGCGGCGCAGGCGGGGGCGACGCCGACGCGATCGAGGAGATTAGGCTTGAGGGCTACGGCCCCGGCGGGGTGGCGATCATCGTGGACTGCATGACCGACAACCGCAACCGCACCGTCGCTGAAGTGCGCTCGGCGTTCAACAAGGGCGGCGGCAACCTCGGCGAGACGGGGTGCGTGGCGTGGATGTTCGAGCGGCTCGGGCAGTTCGCGTTCGACCGCAATCAATATACCGAAGACCAGATCCTTGAAGTGGCGCTGGAAGCGGGCGCGGACGACGTGATCGACCGGCCTGACGAGGGGATCATCGAAGTGCGCTGCGCGCCGGAGGCGTTCTTCCAGGTGCAGCAGGCGTTCGAAAAGGCGGGCCTGAAGCCGCTGGGCGGCGAGATCACCTGGATTCCGAAGAACACCGTGGAGGTCTCGGGCGAAAAGGCCGAAAAGGTGTTGCGGCTGATCGAGCGGCTGGAAGAGCTGGACGACGTGCAAAACGTCTATGCGAACTACGAGATCAGCGCCGAGGAGCTGGCCAAGCTTGCCGCATGAGCCGCTGCGCATTCTGGGGCTTGACCCGGGCTCGCAGAAGACCGGCTTTGCCGTGCTCGACGTGCTGGGCGGCACGCATCGCGCCGCGCGCTTCGGCGTGTGGCGGCCGCGCGGGCGCACGCGCGCGGAAAGGCTTGCGATGCTGGCCGAAAGCCTGGCCGCGCTGATCGCGGAAACCCGGCCGATGCTCGCTGCGGTGGAGGAGCCGTTCGTCGCGCGCAACGCGCGCTCGGCATTGGCGCTTGGAGAGGCGCGCGGGGCGCTGCTTGCCGAGTGCGCGCGGGCGAAGGTTCCGGTGCGGGGCTTTGCGCCCAGCGCGGTCAAGCAGGCGATCACCGGCTACGGGCGCGCGGACAAGGCGCAGATCCAGTTCATGGTGCAAAGGCTTTTGGGGCTTGCGCGCGCCCCAGCCGAGGACGCCGCCGATGCGCTGGCCGTGGCCTGGTGCTGCGCGGCGCACTGCGCGCAAAGGGTGGCATGATCGCGTGGCTTGAGGGCGAGGTGCGCGAGGTCTCGCCGGAAGGGTCTTTGGTGCTGGCTGCGCACGGCGTCGGCTACGAGGTGTTCGTGCCGCTGGGTTTGCTGGCCGAGGCGCGCGAGGGCGCGCGCATGCAGCTTGCCGTGCACACGCATGTGCGCGAGGATCAGATCACGCTGTTCGGCTTCCGCAATGCGCGCGAGCGCGCGATGTTCCGAAGGCTTTTGGGTGTGGCCGGCGTGGGCGCGAAGACGGCGCTGGCGCTCTTATCCGCGATCCCTTTGGAGCGACTGGCCGAAGCGATCGAGCGGGGCGATGCGGCGGCGATCGCGCGCGCGCCCGGCATCGGCCGCAAGACCGCGCAGCGGATCGTCGTGGAGCTGAAAGGAAAGCTTGCCGAGGCTGCGCCGCCCGGGCCGCACGATGAGGTGCGCTCGGCGCTGCTCAACCTCGGCTACAAGCCCGCGGAGGTGGATCGGGCGCTCACCGCGGCCACGGGTGAAGATTTCGAGGCGCTCTTGAAGTCCGCGCTCAGGGAGCTTGCGCGGTGAGCGTGATCGAGGAGCTGAAAAGGCCGGACGCCTGGGATGCGAAGCTGCGCCCGAAGCGCCTTTGCGACTACATCGGCCAGGACGAGATCCGCGAAAACTTGGCGGTGTTCCTGGAAGCGGCCAAGCGCCGGAATGAAGCGCTGGATCATGTGTTGCTCTTCGGGCCGCCGGGGCTGGGGAAGACGACGCTTGCGCACATCATCGCGCACGAGATGGGCGCGCAGATCCGCGCAACTTCTGGCCCTGCGATCGAGCGCCCCGGGGATCTCGTTGCGATCCTCACGAACCTGGAAGCGGGCGATGTGCTCTTCATCGACGAAATCCATCGCCTTTCGCCGCAGGTGGAGGAGGTGCTCTACCCGGCGATGGAGGATTTCCATGTGGACATCGTGATCGGCCAAGGGCCGGCCGCGCGCTCGGTGCGGCTGGAGATCCCGCGCTTTACGCTGGTGGGCGCGACCACCCGCGCGGGGCTGCTCACCAACCCGTTGCGCGACCGCTTCGGGATCGTGTTCCGGCTGCGCTACTACACCGAGGCCGAGCTTGCGAAGATCGTGCGCCGCGCGGCCGCGATCTTGGGCGCGGAGATCACCGACGACGGCGCGGCCGAAATCGCCCGCCGCGCGCGCGGCACGCCCCGGATTGCGGGAAGACTCCTGCGGCGCGTGCGCGACTTCGCCGAGGTGCGCCACGACGGCGTGATCACGCAAGCCATCGCGGCCGAGGCGCTGGCGCAGCTCGGCGTGGACGAGCATGGGCTGGATGACGGCGACCGGAGACTCTTGCGCACCGTGATCGAGCGCTACAAAGGGGGGCCGGTGGGGCTGGACGCGCTCGCCGCCACGTTGTCCGAAGAGCGCGACACGATCGAGGACGTGATCGAGCCGTTTTTGATCCAGTCCGGGCTTTTGGTGCGCACGCCGCGCGGCCGCTGCGCCACGCCCAAGGCCTACCGCGCGCTTGGGATCACGCCTGCGGGCGAGCAGGGAAGCCTGCTGTGAGCCGGCCGGCGCACCTGTGGCCCGTGCGCGTCTATTACGAAGACACGGACGCGGGCGGCGTCGTTTACTACGCGAACTACCTCAAGTTCATGGAGCGCGGGCGCACCGAGTTCTTGCGCGAGCTGGGCTTCGCGCAGAGCGCGCTGCGGAAGGAATACGGCGTGCTCTTCGCCGTCGTGGAAGCGCAGGTGCGCTTTCTGCGGCCGGCGCGGCTGGACGAGAAGCTCATCGTGCGCACCGAGGTCGCAGAGCTTTCCGGCGCACGCATCACCTTCGCGCAGGCGGTGCTGCGCGAAGACGACGAAACGCCGCTGGTGGAGGCGCGCGTCGTCGTCGCCGCAATCAGCGAAGAGGGGCGCGCGCGCCGGATTCCTCAACCGGTGGCCGAGGCGCTTGCCCGTCATCTTGCGGAGGGCGCATGAATCCGCAGGGCTTGCATTCCATCGCCGAGATCGTGCTGCACGCCTCACCCGTCGTGCAGGCAGCGCTTTTGTTGTTGATGTTTGCTTCGCTCTACACCTGGGCGCTGATCTTCGCCAAATGGCGGGCGCTTCGCCGCATCCGCGCCCAGGACGAGGCGTTTTTGCAGATTTACCACGCAGGCAAGCCCACGACCGAGGTGCTCAAAGAGGCCCAAGTTCTCGTGCGTTCTCCGCTTGCGGCCGCATTCGTGGAGGCCCAGCGCGCCTACGCGAAGGCGCAGCAGTTGCGCGATGCGCGCGCGGCGATGGATGCGATCCGGCAGGCGGCCGCGCATGCGGCCGAGGCGCGCCTCAACGCCGAGGCCGAGGGGCTCGTGTGGCTTGCGATCGTCGCTTCCGCGTCGCCGTTTGTGGGCCTGTTCGGCACCGTCTGGGGAATCATGCACACGTTCCGCGACATCGGCGCGATGCGCACGGCGACACTCGCGACGGTCGCGCCTGGGATCGCCGAGGCGTTGGTAGCCACGGCCCTGGGGCTGTTCGCCGCGATCCCGGCCGTCGTCGCCTACAATAGATTCTCCGCGGCGTTCGCTCGGCGCGCGCAAGCCGCGGAAGGCTTCGCCGCGCAGGTCGCGCTTTTGTTCGCGAAGGGGCTGTGATGCGCCCAAAGCTTCTTCATGAGATCAACGTCACGCCGCTTGTGGACGTGATGCTCGTGCTGCTCGTGATCTTCATGCTCACCGCGCCGATGCTCGTCGTCGGCGTGGACGTGGAGCTTCCCGCAGCCGATGCGCCGCCGATAGACGCAAGCGAAGAGCCGCTTGTCGTCAGCATCCGCGCCGACGGGCGCGTGTTCCTGCAAACGCGCGAAATCGCGCCAAAGGCGCTGGCGGCGAAGCTTGCCGCGATCCGCGCGCGAAAGCCGCGGCTTGAGGTGTTCGTCCGCGCCGACGCGAAGGCCCCGTATGCGGCGGTCGCCCGCGCGTTGGCGGCGGTGGAGCGCGCCGGGATCGTGCATGTCGCGCTCATCACCGAGCCCGAGCGCTAGCCGCCCCACCCTCGCCGACTGGGCGCTGGCCGTTGCGCTGCACCTGGCGGCGGCGGCCTTGGTGGCGCTGGCGCCAACGCCCCCTCCGCCCGAGCTTCCCCC
>CAZTLD010000090.1:0-5070 GCA_964614395.1 uncultured Zetaproteobacteria bacterium | reverse complement strand
AGAGTAACCGGATGCGACGAATCGGAACACCGGCCATGATGGAGATCACGGTGCTAGCCTCAGGAATCTTTCCAGCCAACGGGGCCAGCGCTGCCTGCGCCTGCTGGGGTTTGACCGCGATCACCACGCAGTCGCATGCTGCCGCCTCGGCGTTGTCCCAAACGGCGCGCACCCGCCAGCGCGCTTCTAGCCTTTGCCGGCGCGCCAGGTTGGGCTCGGAGACGGCGATCTCGCCAGAAAACCCTGCGCGCTTGAGGCCGGCGATCAGCGCCTCGGCCATCGCGCCACCGCCAATGAAACCCATCCGGCAGCCTTGCAATGCTTCCATGCCGCTCATGTATCCTCCGCAAAAATCGCGGAACCGACGCGCACGATCGTCGCCCCCTCCTCGAGTGCGATGCGCCAGTCCGCGCTCATCCCCATCGAAAGCTCGCCACGAGGGCCGAAAAGGCTATCACGCAATTTACGCAAGCGCGAAAAGATTGGCCGCGGATCCACGCCCAGCGGCGCCATCCCCATCAGCCCCACAAGCTTGATTCCTGGTGTTTCGGCAAGGCGCGCCGCCGCCTCTTCGGCCTCATCCCAGCCCACGCCGTGGCGGTGCGGCTCGCCGCTCGTGTTGATCTGCAGCAGCGTGGGAAGCGGCGCCTTTCTTCTGCGCCCTATTTCCTCGGCGATCTCCGCTTCGGCCGCCGAATGCCACCAGCTTGCGTATTGCGCCACATACTTGGCCTTGTTGCGCTGCACCTGACCGATCTGGTGCCAGGAAGCGTCGGGAAACAAGCGCGCGCGGTCGCGCAGCCTTTGCGGCCGGTTTTCGCCGAAATCCTCGCAGCCTGCCTCCACGAGCGCCCGGATCTGCTCGTCGGTCGCCCCTTTGCTCACCACGACCAGCCGCGCGCCGTAGCTTGCGCATACGGCTTTCACTTCCCGCCAGCGCTCAACGCAGCGCATGGTTGCGCCCCTTGAGCATCAGGTAGCTCAGCATGAGGTAGAACACGACCCCTTGCGCGAGCAAAAGGATCGCCGAAAAGGCGGGCGCGCGCACGAGCGCGATGCCGGCCGTGCCGGTGATCCACGCCACCGCCAAGATGCTCCACACCGCCGCCTTCGGCGACATCCCCATCATCAAAAGCCGATGGTGCAAGTGGTCTTTGCCCGTGTATTCGATCCACTCGCGAAACGAACGCACGTCGCCGCGCGCGATGCGCGCGATCGTCGTATAGATCATGTCGAAGATCATCACCGAAAAGATCAAAAGCGGCGCGCCATACGCAAAAAGCGGCCCGCGATCGGACCATGCGCCCATCACCGCGGCTGCGGCCATCATCCAGCCCAGATAAATGCTTCCCACATCCCCCATGAAACACCGCGCAGGCTGTGAAAAGCGCGCGTTGTCCGGCAGGAAGCCCGCCGCCGCGCCCGCGATCACGCTCACCAAGAGCGCCATGTAGGACTGGTGCGTGTAGATCGCAAGAATCGCCATCAATCCGCAGATGAGCATAGCAAGCGACGCCGCCAGTCCATTGAGCCCATCAAGAAAGTTGAACGCATTGGCGATGCCGACCATCCAGCACACGAACACGAAGAACTCGATCGCCTCGCCCCACGCGCCCCATGCCTCCGGCGCAAAGTCAAGCCTCACCCCAAACACCCAGAGCACACCAGCGGCCGCGATCTGGGCAACGAGCTTCACGGCGGCGGGAAGGCTTCTTGCGTCGTCCCAAGCGGAGACAGAAGCCAGCAAAAAGCCGGAAAGAATCGTCCCTTTGAGCGGTAGCGAAAAGTCGAACTGCAACAGGAACACGAGGTTGACCGCCGCGAAAATGGCCAGCCCTCCCATGCGCGGGGTGGGTGCATCATGCATGCGGCGGGCGTCGGGCACATCTACCGCGCCCACGCGCCGGGCGACGGCGATGGCCGCGGGCACGAGCGCATAACTCAAAAGGCCTGCAGCGGCAAACAGCGCCATCCCGCGGGCGACGAGCGGCAAGTGCCAGCCCCACGGCAGCGCAAGCATCGCCCCTACGATCCCGGCAAGCACCCGCTTCACCGCACAACCTCCCGCACATAGGCCTCAAGCCTTCGCGCTCCCTCTTCGTCCGCATAGGCTGGCAGCGGCACCGAGACCCATTGCCGCCATTGTTTCCACGCATTCGGGGTGTTGCGTTCGTCCGCAAGCGGCCTGCGGATCGGTCGGCGGGCATCGATCTTCCGCTTGCGGGCAAGCCCAAGCGCCGCTTCGGTATCTTCGGTGCGCACACGCCACCGGTAAGGCAGGCGGGGAAGCGCAAGCGCCCGCCCTCCTGCCGCCGTATCCAGCCGGCGCGCCAATGCTTCGCGCCGGCGCTGCTCCTCGGGGGCGCGCTCAAGCCGCGCCCAGGCCAGCGCCGCGTGCACCGCCGAGATGCGATGCGGGCCTGCGTAGTGATCGGGAAGCGCGTCGCGGTCGGTCGTGGTCATCGCGCGCACGCGCGCCTCAAGCTCCGGATCGTCGCCGGCGACGAACCCTCCCATCGCCCCGCCCCACGGCTTCGTCGCGTAAAGCGAGCCGACCGCAAGCGTGCCGAAGCTCCCGCAAGGCCTGTTTCCCAGCCTTCCTCCCGCTGCGGTTGCGACATCCTCAATCCACACGCCGGAAAGTCGTTCCGCCCGCGGATCCAAGTAGCCGAACGGATGCACGAGCACGAAGGGTTGCCCCGCTTTCGTCTGCGCGCACAGGCGATCGTCCACGTCAAGCCACGTGATCGCAGCCCCCGCGTTGCGCGCGGCGATCGCCACCGCGGTGCAGGCGAACGCCGGCACCCCCACGCGCCGCAGCCCAAGCGCCCGGATCGCCAGCATCAAGGCTGAAGTGCCGCTATCCACCGCAACGGCCCACTGGCGACTCAGCCGCCGGGCGAGCTCCGCTTCAAGCTCCGAAATCACGGGGCCCAGCGCCGTCTCGCCGCGTTCGAGCAGCGCTGCGAGCAGCTGCGCGGCATCGCGCAAGCGCGGCGGCTCGGTGTGCGGGATCCACGCTAAAGCCATCGCATCCGCACCGGCACGAACCCTTCCGCGCAGGAAAGGCGGCTTTGCACGCCGCGAAAATGCGCCGCCGCCAGCGCCACCTGCACGATGTTGATCGCAAGGTGCGTGCGCTCCACTTGCGAGGCATGCGCTTCCAAGGCCCGCAGTTTATGTGACAAGGTATCGGATATACAGCTGAACACGACCGGCTCGAAGCCGTAAGTGGTCGGGGTCTCATAGCTGAGCACGGTGGGCACGTAGCGCGTGGCCGCGATCACGGCCTGCGCGAGCGCCCGGTGGTCTTGGTGCGTGTCCTCGCCGTGGTTGACATAGACGAGCTCCGGCTGCACCTCGCGCACCACCCGCTCGATGGCTTGCAGAAGTTGCAAAAACTGCTCGGGAAGGCGCGTATCCTCACAGCCTCCCCAGTGGATAGCGCGCGCGCCCAAGATGCGCGCGGCCTGCTCTGCTTCCCGGCTGCGCGTCTCCGCATCGCCCCCCGCCTCACCGCGCGTGGCGATGAACAAATGCACCTCATCGCCACGCGCGGCATGCAGCGCCAATGTGCCGCCGCAGCCGATCTCAATGTCGTCCGGATGCGCGCCAAAGGCCAGCACCTTCATCCGAAATCCCCCATCTCGCGCACATACTGCGCGGCGTCTCTCCCCAGATTGAGCAGCAGATCCAATGCCGAAAGATACGGCACGAACGCCCCGTGGCACTGGGGATATGGTTTCACCTCCACTCGCTGAAAGCGCACGCGGATGCCCGCCTCGGCAAAAAGCTCCAAGCGCATGTAATTGCGGCCGCCTGCGCCGGCCAAATATTCCGTCCCTCCGAGCGCCTGCACGATCCGCACAAGCCTTTGCGTGGGGTCGGGATCGTCCACGCCAAGCTCGGAGGCGCGCACAAGCGGCGCGCGGCAATCGAGCCAGTCGCCCAACAGGCGCAGCAGGCGGATGTTGAACGCGCACAGATCCTCCGGGATTTCGTCCCAAGCCGGCGCAAGCGTGGGCCAGACCTCGGCGAACGCCGCCGCTTTGCGATACGACTCCTCGATCGTGCGCCGGTGTTTGCGCGGCCAAGGCCCCGGGACGATCTTGACCTCGACGATCCGCATCGGAAAGCGGTAGTGCACCGGCACGGTCAGCCACCTGACGCCATGCGCGGTCTTGATGCGGTTGCGGTTTTGAAACTCATTCTTCTCAAACTGCACCGTGTCCAGAAGCACGAAGCAATCCGCATGCCGCCATTTGTGAAAAAAACCCGGCCACGGAAGAAAGTTCGGCTGGTGGATTGCCACCTTCATCGCACGATCACGCCCATCGGATTCGCCTCCATGCGCAGCGCCCCGACGCGCATGCGCACGCGCACGAGATGCACGCCGCGCGCAAGCGGAATCACCTCGCGCCAAAGCGTGCCGTCCGCGCGCACCTTCCAGGTCTTCGCCCGCCCGTCCACGACCACCTGAAGCGGCAACAGAATCGGGCGGCGCCCTTTGAGGTCGCGGATCGCGATGGACAGCGCAAAGGCGCCCGGGCGCGATCTCGTCCGATCGCCGGGGCGGAGCCGAGCGCCGTCTGGGGTTTCCAGAAAGAGCGTGCGCACGGCAAGATCGCGATCCTTCGGAAGCCCCCAGGCCACGGCGCGCCCGTGAAACAGCGCATCCATCACCCCTTGCGGCGAGCGCTCGCGCACCCACAGGTCCATCGGGAAATTGCCCAGGTTTTCGCCCGCTTCGCCTTCGCGATGAAAGTCGCCCGCTGCGATCGCCCACACGGGCGGGCGCGCGCCCCGCGCCCATTCCAGCATCCAGCGATCCCACGCCTCGCCGGGTGAGGTGAGCGTATCGGTGTCGCCATAAAGCGCGGCGAACCCATCGGCGGGCTTCGTGAACACCCGTTCCGTATAGGGAGGCGTGATGAGTTGCACGCCCAACGGGCCCGGGCGCACGCCGGAGTGCGTGCCCGGATGCGCCCAGGCCACGAATAACCCTTCGCTTCGGGCCGCGCGGATGAAGGCCTCCTCGGGATCCGCGATCGCCTTTGCGCGCACGAACCC
>CAZTLD010000089.1:0-5072 GCA_964614395.1 uncultured Zetaproteobacteria bacterium | reverse complement strand
TGGCGCGCACGCTGTTCGACACCGAGGAGAACATGGTGCGCATCGACATGAGCGAATACATGGAAAAGCACGCCGTCTCGCGCCTGATCGGCGCGCCGCCCGGATATGTCGGCTACGAAGAGGGCGGCCAGCTCACCGAGGCGGTGCGGCGGCATCCGTATTCGGTGGTGCTGCTCGATGAGATCGAAAAGGCGCATCCGGACGTGTTCAACATCCTCCTGCAGGTGCTGGACGACGGCCGGCTCACCGACAGCCATGGCCGCACCGTGAACTTCCGCAACACGATCATCATCATGACGAGCAACATCGGAAGCCAGTATCTGCTGGAAGGCGTGGATGATCAGGGGAACATCCGCGAGGATGCGCGCGAGCGGGTGTTTGCGGAGCTCAAGGCCCACTTCCGGCCGGAGTTCCTGAACCGGCTCGATGCGGTCGTGCTGTTCAAGCCGCTGACGCGCGACGAGGTGGTGAGAATCGTGGACCTGCTCACCGAGGAGCTGAAAGCAAGGCTTGCCGAGCAGGAGATCGAGCTTGAGCTCACCGAGGCGGCGAAGCGCTGGCTTGCCGAGGGCGGCTACGATCCGGTCTATGGCGCAAGGCCGCTCAAGCGCTTCATCCAGCGGCATCTGGAAACGCCGCTGGCGCGCAAGATCATCGCAGGCGAAATCGCCCCGGGCCAGAAGGTGGTCGTGGACCGCGCGGAGGAAGGATTGAGCATCCAAGCCCAAGCGCGCGCGTAGGCTTTTGCCGCGCGGCGGATTAGCATGCGCCGGATGCGCGTGCGCTTCTGGGCGAAGGAAGGCGATCCGTTCGTCGCCGCGGCGGCGGTGCTTGCCGTCGGGGCGGGTGCGGCGTTTGGCCTCGTAGGCTGGGCGCTGGGAGTGGCGGCGCTGGCGTTCATGCTCAACTTCTTCCGCGATCCCGAGCGCGCGCCCGAAGGCGCAGGATTGCTGGCGCCGGCGGACGGCAAGGTCGTGCGCGCCGAGCCCGGGCGCGTGGACATCTTCATGAACGTGTTCGACGTGCATGTGAACCGAGCGCCGATCTCGGGGCGCGTGGAGCGCCTGCGCTATCAGCCGGGGCGGTTTCTGAACGCGGCCAAGGACGAAGCCAGCGCGGCCAACGAGCGCGTGGAGCTCGCCCTTCGCACCGACGACGGCCAAGCGGTGGAGCTTGCGTTGATCGCGGGGCTTCTCGCGCGCCGGATCGTGCCGTATTGCGCGGCCGGCGATCGCGTGCGGCGCGGCGAGCGCATCGGCATGATCCGCTTCGGCTCGCGCGTGGACTGCCGCTTTCCCGCCGATTGGCCTCTGGCCGTGAAGCTTGGCGATCGCGTGCGCGCAGGCGCTTCGGTGATCGCGCGGATGCCGGAAGGGGACGATGAGCAGCGCGCCTGAGGCGCGGCGCGGCAAGGGCGCCTATCTGATCCCGAGCCTGCTCACGAGCATGAGCCTGTTCGCCGGCTTCTATTCGCTGATCGCGGCAATCCAAGGCCGCTTTGAACTCGCGGCCTGGGCGCTGCTGATCGCGACGATCTTCGACATGATGGACGGGCGCGCGGCGCGGCTTTTGCATGCGGAGACGGCCTTCGGCGCGGAGTTTGACTCGCTTTCCGACATGCTCTCGTTCGGGATCGCGCCGGCGGTGCTGCTCTATCTGTGGGCGCTGGTGAAGCTGCCGGTGCACAAGCTGGCCTGGCTTGGCGCGTTTCTCTATGCCGCGACGGCTGCGATCCGGCTTGCCCGCTTCAATGTGCGGCTCGATGTGGCGGACAAGCGCTACTTCGAGGGGCTGCCCACGCCTGCGGCTGCGATGCTCGTCGCGACAGGCGTCTTGTTTCATGCCGATCTCGGGATGCAGCCCTCGCCGTGGCTGTGGTGGGCGGTGGCGCTTGCGCTTGCGGCGCTGATGGTGAGCAACGTGCCGTTCTTCTCCGGCAAGGATGCGGATCTGATGCGCCGCTACACGCCGCAGGTGGCGGCGGTGATCGTCGCGGCGATCGCGCTCATCGTCGCAAGCCCCCATCGCATTCCGTTCGCGATTGCGCTAGCGTATGTATTGCACGGCCCGATGCTCGGCGCTTGGCGATGGTGGTCGAGGAGGAAGGCAGAATGAGCGACCGGCTTTACATTTTCGATACGACGCTGCGCGACGGCGAGCAGTCGCCGGGCTGCTCGATGAACGTGGAGGAGAAGCTGCGCGTCGCGCATGCGCTTGCAAGCCTCGGCGTAGACGTGATCGAGGCGGGTTTTCCGATCGCAAGCCCCGGCGACTTTGAGGCCGTCTACCGCATCGCCGAGGAGGTGCAGGGGCCGAAGATTGCAGCGCTCGCCCGCGCCCATCCGAAGGACATCGAGCGCGCCGCGGAAGCCTTGGCCCCGGCAGGCGAGCGCGCGCGCATCCACACCTTCATCGCGACGAGCCCCATCCACATGCAGGCAAAGCTCCGTATGACTCCGGAGGAAGTGCTCGAGCGCGCGAAGCAGGCGGTGCGCCAGGCGCGCAATCTCGCGCCGGAGGTGGAGTTTTCGGCCGAGGATGCGGGCCGCTCGGAGCTGGACTTCCTTTGCCGCGTGATCGAAGCGGCGATCGATGAGGGCGCGCGCGTGATCAACATTCCGGATACGGTCGGCTACATGACGCCGTTTGAGTTCGGCGAGCGCATCCGCACGATCATCGAGCGCGTGCCGAACAGCGACAAGGCGATCTTTTCCGTGCACTGCCACAACGACTTGGGCTTGGCGGTCGCCAACTCCTTGGCCGCGATCGAAAACGGCGCGCGGCAGGTCGAGTGCACGATCAACGGGATCGGCGAGCGCGCGGGCAACGCGGCGCTCGAGGAGATCGTGATGATCATCAAGACCCGGCGCGACCGCTATCCGCTGGAGGTGGGGATCGACACGACGAGGCTCGTGCCCACTTCAAGGCTCGTGTCGCAGATCACCGGCATGCCGGTGCAGCCGAACAAGGCGATCGTCGGCGCCAACGCCTTCGCGCACGAATCCGGCATCCATCAGGATGGCGTGCTCAAGCACAAGGCCACCTACGAAATCATGACGCCGGAGTCCGTCGGCTGGACGACGAACCGGATCGTGCTCGGCAAGCACTCGGGCCGCGCGGCGCTGCGCGCGCGCTATCGGGAGCTCGGGATCGAGCTGGACGACGAGCGGCTCAACGAGGTGTTTGAGCGCTTCAAGCGGCTTGCGGACAAGAAGAAGGAGATCTTCGACGAAGACCTTTTGACGCTGCTCGCCGAAGACCGCGCCGCGGCGCGCGAGCGGATCAAGCTTGTGAGCCTGCATGTGGCCTCAGGCACGCAGGATACGCCCGTGGCCGCGGTGGAGCTCGAGATCGACGGCAAGATCTACAAGGCGACGAGCGAGGGCGATGGGCCGGTGGATGCGACGTTCCGCGCGATCAACTCGCTCGTGGAGCCGCACGGGAAGCTTCTGCTGTATTCGGTGAACGCGATCACCTCCGGCACCGATGCGCAGGGCGAGGTCACGGTGCGGCTGCAGGACGGCGATCGCATCGTCGGCGGCCAGGGCGCGGATACGGACATCATCGTCGCCAGCGCCAAGGCGCTGATCGCCGCGCTCAACAAGCTTCCGGACGCGCACGCCAAGGAGACGCACCCCCAGTATTCGGGGATTTGATTTAGCCGTGCGTTCCGCTTTGTCTTTCGGGCAGCTATCCTGACAGGAGGGAAGCGATGGGTCGGTTGCTCGCGCTCGTGCTCGCATTCGCATTGGCCGCGTGCGGCGGCGGTGGCGGCGGTACCGGTGGCGCTGCCGCGCGAGGGGGCACGGTGTCGTTGACGGGCGTTGTGGCCGTGGGTACGCAAGTGCCGGGAACCAATGTTACTGTGGGCGCTGTGCTGTGCCGATCTCGGGCGCTGTGCCTCAAGGGCCGTCGCTGAAGGTGAAGCCGGGCGCGATTGTGCTTGCGGTGGATGTGTATGGTAATGCATATACGGCCGTCGCGGACCAGGCAGGCGGTTTTTCGCTGAATGTGCCGTCGGGGCGGGTGTATGCGCTGATTTTCGTGGATCCGCAAAGGATTCTTGCAGGAGGCGATCCCGTCATTGGTTCGCTCGTTCGGGCCAACAAACAGAATCAGGCCGCGGCTGTTCGGGCGAGTGCGAATGTGGACTTGGGACCCGTTGTGGTCAATCCGTCTACCGAGAAGGTGGTGGCGGGCAAAGAGGCGCAAGGAGGGATTCAGCTTGTTAGTGCGCCGCAAGGGCTGGACCAGAACGGTGACGGCGTGATCACGGACGCGGAACGCAAGGCTTATCAGAAGCAGAAGATTACGCAGGGGTAAGCAAACGGGCTGACCGGGTCGGTTTTGGATTTCATCCTTCGCCCCGGCATGTGGGAGGCCGACTTTCGTTTTTTCCAAGATAGGCGACTCTATAACTCTCGGGCTGAGGTGGTGGTGGCAAGCCGCTATCAAGCAAAAGGCCCCCATGGGCGAAAGGTGGCCGTGGTGAAAACAACCTCGGTGGATTACTACTCTTACTCTTACGATATGCAGAATCAGTCCCAGCAGGGGGGGGTTCTATAATCCCAACGGTGCGGGAGGTCTGCCGGATTACACTTCGCCGTCTTTGGCTAGCGCACCTCAGCAATATGATCCCTTTGTGCCTTATGCGGGGAGTTGGTTGGACTTTGCAGACGCGACGGGTTGGTGGGAGCTAAGGGACCCGGGCGATCCAACCTCCACATGGACCTTGATGCTCCCGAAGGATTTGAGTGTGGGACAGTGGGTGCACTATACCTCTCCTACGACGTATCCGAGCGATATTTGGTATGATGCCTACGGCAATCCCGTGGTGTATTTCAGGGGGCGGGATACGCTGAACATCCGAGTGGATGTTGCGAAGGATGCGAATGGCGCCCCTTATCAGGTCCAAGATCCCTACGGTGCGCATCTCGTGTATAAAGTGGAGGTTCATGGCACGACTGTGCGCACCCCCACGAACCAATGCGTGAATCAGGATGTTTACACGGCGTACACTCAAGGCTTTGTTCCGGTGCAGTCTTGCCAGCAGTTTTCCACGCCCTTCGATT
>CAZTLD010000088.1:0-5085 GCA_964614395.1 uncultured Zetaproteobacteria bacterium | reverse complement strand
GAGAATCAGAGGGCCGATCGTCGTGTCCGGCGGGCAGGTGATTCAGCAAACCTCGCTTCCCGAAGGGGAGGTGATGCGTCGGTTTCTTGTGGAGATGGGCGTGGATCCGAAAAGGATCATCGTGGAAGCCAAGGCCCGAAACACTTGGGAGAACGCCCGCTACACGGCCGCGATCCTGCGCGCGCGCGGCGTTGAGCGCGCAATCGTCGTGACCACCGCTTGGCACATGCCGCGCGCGATGCTCGCGTTTCGCCGCATCGAGGGGATCGAGTGGATCCCTGCGCCCTGCGACTACCGGCGGGATTTCGGCGAGCCGTATGATCTGAGAAGCTTCCTTCCCCGCTGGACGTGGTTTGCGGACAGCGGCGATGCGCTGCATGAATACTTGGGCCTAGTCTGGTATCGTCTGCGTTATGGCTGGACGGGATAGGCGCTTGAGCCTCGATGAGGCGCTTTTGGCCGCCGGCCCTTGGGCCGAGGCGATGTTCGCGCGCTGGCAGGAAACGCCGGCCGACGCCGGCGCGTGGGGCGATGTCTTCGGGGCGCTAGCGCGCGAGGCCCCGCACCGGCCGATGCACGAGGTGGAGTATCCGTCGCGGGCGATCTATCTGATCCACGGCTACCGCGTGCACGGCCATCGGGCGGCCGATGTCGATCCGCTTAAGCTTTCGCCGCGCCCGCGCCCGCCGGAGCTGGAGCTCGCGTTCTATGGCCTTGGCCCCGAGGACATGGACGAGATGTTCCCCACCGGCGATCTCGCCGGGCCCCCGATGATGCGTTTGTCGGAGATCGTGGCGCTTCTGGAAGAGACCTATTGCGGGCACATCGGGCCGGAGTTCATGCACATCGTGGATTCGGCGCGCAAGCACTGGATCCAGGAGCAGCTCGAGCGCACGCGCGCCCGCCCAAGCTTTGACGCGGCGCAGAAAAAGCGGATCTTTAGCAAGATCCTGCATGCGAGCGAGTTCGAGCTTTTTCTGCACACGCGCTACACGGGGCAGAAGCGCTTTTCGCTGGAAGGCGCAGAAAGCCTGATTCCGATGCTCGATCACCTGATCCAGAAGGCGGGTGCGGCCGGCGCGAAGGAGATCGTGATCGGGATGGCGCACCGCGGCCGGCTCAATGTGCTCGCCAACATCATGGACAAGCCCTTGTCCATGATCTTCGCCGAGTTCGAGGGGGAGCTTACCGAGATCGCGAAAGGGCAGGGCGATGTGAAGTATCACCTCGGCTTTTCCAACGATGCGGAAACGCCGGGCGGGCGGGTGCATCTGTCGCTCGCTTTCAACCCCTCGCATCTGGAGGCGATCGGGCCGGTGGTGCTGGGAAGCGTGCGCGCGCGCCAGTGCCGCCGCCGCGATCATCAAAGGCGCGAGGTGCTGCCGGTCCTGATCCACGGGGATGCCGCGTTCGCCGGCCAAGGGATCGTCGCCGAAACCTTGAATCTTTCCAAGCTTCGCGGTTTTCGCGTGGGCGGATGCGTGCATATCGTCGTCAACAACCAGATCGGCTTCACCGTGAACCCGTTCGATGCGCGCTCGTCGATGTATGCCACCGACATCGCGAAGATGATCCAGGCGCCGATCCTGCACGTGAACGGCGACGATCCCGAGGCCTGCTGCTTTGCGGTGGAGCTTGCGCTCGCCTACCGCAACCGCTTCCATGAGGATGTGGTCGTGGACCTCGTCTGCTACCGCCGCCGCGGGCACAACGAGGCGGACACGCCCGAGGTCACGCAGCCCGTGATGTATCGCAAGATCAAGCAGCACCCGACCGTTTACGAGATCTACCGGGACAAGCTCATCGAGGAGGGCGTGCTAAGCCGCGAGGACGCCGAAAAGATGCGCGACACCTACCGCGCGTGTCTGCAGCGCATGTTCGAGGAGCGCACGCCGCCCCCGCCGTTGAAGCCGGCGGCGCGTTGGGCTGGCTTCCACCGGTTGCCGACGCATGAGCCGGACACGCGCGTGCCGAAAAAGAAGCTCCAGGCCCTTGTGCGCCGCGCGCATGCGTTGCCGGAAGGGTTCACGCTGCATCCATTGGTGAAGAAGATCTTTGACGCCCGCATCCGCATGATGGACGGCGAAATCCCGGTGGACTGGGGATGCGCCGAGATCATGGCCTATGCGACGCTCGTGGCCGACGGCGGATGGGTGCGCATCACCGGCCAGGATACGGGCCGCGGCACATTCTTTCATCGGCATGCGATCGTCTACGATCAGAAAACCGGCCGGGCGTTCACGCCGCTCAAGCAGCTGGAGCACGGGGAGCTATCGCACTTCGTCTGCTACGACTCGCTGCTTTCGGAGCTTGCGGTGGCGGCCTACGAGTATGGCTATTCGGTCGCCGAGCCTCGGGCGCTCGTGATCTGGGAGGCGCAATACGGGGACTTCGCGAACAACGCGCAGATGGTGTTCGATCAGTTCGTGTCTTCCGGCGAGACGAAGTGGGGGCAGATGAGCGGGCTTGTGTTGTGGTTGCCGCACGGGCTGGAAGGCCAGGGGCCGGAGCACTCATCGGCACGGCCGGAGCGCTTCTTGCAGCTGTGCGCGGAAAAGAACATGCAGGTCGTCTATCCGACCACGCCCGCGCAGCTCTTTCATTTGCTGCGCAGGCAGTTTCTGATCGACACGCGCAAGCCGCTCGTGCTTTTGGGCCCGAAGGGGATGCTGCACGACCGGCGCACATTCTCGCCGCTTGCCGCGTTCACCGATGGGCGCTTCATGCCCGCGATCGACGACGAAAAGGCCGATCCGGCCTCGGTGCGGCGGCTCATTCTCTGCACCGGCAAGATTTATCATGAACTCGACCGCGCCCGAGACGAGGCGAAGGCCGGGCATGTGGCGATTGCGCGCGTGGAGCGCTTGTATCCGTTTCCCTACGACGATGTGCGACGGATCACCGCGCGCTTTGCGGCGGCGGAGGAAGTGGTTTGGGTGCAGGAAGAGCCGGTCAATCAAGGCTTCTGGTACTGGATCGAGCACTGCCTTGTGCGCTCGCTGCACCGCGGGCAGAGGCTTGCGCATGTGGCGCGGCGGGCTGCGGCTGCGCCGGCGAGCGGCTCTGCGCTTCGCCACAAGAAGGAACAGGCCTTGCTGATCGAAGCGGCGCTTGATCCTGCGCCGATCGGGGAGCGCCGGTTGATCGGCGTCGGGGAGGTGGACGATGAAGAAGATTGAGGTGCGCGCGCCAAGCCTCGGCGAGACCGAATCCTCGGCCACGCTCGTGCGTTGGCTCGTGGCGCCGGGAGACTGGGTCGAGGAGGGCGAGGCGATCGCCGAGATCGAAAGCGACAAGATCACGATGGAGGTGCCGGCGCCCGCGTCTGGAAGGGTGGTCGAGCACGCGGTCGAAGAGGGCGCCGAGATCCAGCCGAACGCGCTGATCGCGGTGCTGGATGCCAGCGCCAAGCCCGAGCCGAAGCCGAAGCCGAAGCGCAAGCCCGAAGCTTCAGCGCCAAAGGCCGCGTCCAAGCCGGAAGAAACGCCAAAGTCTCCTCCTGCTACCGCCCAACCGGAGTCCATGCCCGAATCGGCGCCTGCGCCCGAACCGGAGCCGGAAGCACCGCGCCCGGAGCCTGCGCCGAAGGCTTTCGCCACGCCTGCAAGCTACGCCGCCGATGCCGGGGAGCGTGCGGAGACGCGCACGCCGCTGTCGCCGATCCGTCGCCGGATCGCGAAGCGCCTGAAGCAAGCGCAGAACACGGCGGCGATGCTGACCACGTTCAACGAAGTGGACATGAGCGCGGTGGTGGAGCTTCGCCGCCGCTGGAAGGACGCATTCGCGAAGAAACACGGCGTCAAGCTCGGGATCACTGGATTTTTCGTGCTTGCCGCCTGCCGGGCGCTTGCGCGCTTTCCGATTTTGAACGCGTGGATCGACGGCGACGAAGTCGTGCATCACAACTATGTGGATTGCGGCGTGGCCGTGGCCACGGACTACGGCCTCATCGTGCCGGTGATCCGCGATGCGCACCGCAAAGGCCTTGTCGAGATCGAGCGCGAGATTCGGGACTTTGCGCTGCGCGCGCGCGAGGGAACGCTCAAGCCCGAGGAGCTTTCCGGCGGCACCTTCACGATCACGAACGGCGGCGTGTTCGGCTCGATGCTCTCCACGCCGATCCTGAACCCGCCGCAATCGGCGATTTTGGGACTGCATGCGGTGCGCGAGCGGCCCGTGGCGGTGAACGGGCGCGTGGAGATCCGGCCGGTGATGTATCTGGCGCTCAGCTACGATCACCGCCTGATCGACGGCGCAGAAGCCGTGCAGTTCCTCGTCGCGGTCAAGGAGTTCATCGAACACCCGGGGCTTGACCTTCTCGAGCTTTGAGCTTGACACCCTGGCCCGTTCGGGGTGTGATAGATCCAATGGACGACGCAAGACAAAACGCGCGCGTATCCCGCGAGGCGCTGCGGCGGCACCGCGAGGTGTGGTGGGAGGCCTGGCGCAAGGCGCAGGAGGGCCTGCCGCTGAACGCGCTTGAGGTGCGCATCGTGCGCGTGATCCGGATGCATCCGGAGTATCACCACCTGTTCGACGACAAGGAGCGGTTTCTCGATCGCGACTTCGCCATCGAGGACGGGCTCAATCCGTATCTGCACATGTCGCTGCATTTGGCGCTGGAAGAGCAGATCGCCACGCGCCAGCCGCCCGAGGCCGCCGAGGCCCTTTTGCGGTTGATGGAGCGGGGGCTTTCCCGCCACGAGGCGTTGCATCAGCTTTTGGAGATTCTCGGCGAGGTGGTTTACTTCGCGCAGCGCGCCGGCCGCGAGCCGGATGTGGCGCTTTATGCGGCAAGGCTCAGGGAGCTTGCCAGGCGATGAGGACGTTTCTCACTGTCGTCGTGTTCTTTTTCGGGCCGATGCTCGCGTCCCTTGCGCTGCGCTGGGCGTGGCTGATGCTGCGTTGGGCATGGCGGCGCCGCCAGGCGCGAAGGCGCGTGATCACGGTGGAAATCGTCGGTGAGCGGCCCAGTTGGCGCGCGCCGTGGGGCTTCGTGATCCTTTCGCTCGGCGTGGGCCTGGTCTCGGCGTTTTTGGCCTGGCGTTCGCTGCACGCGCCCCCGCCGCCGAAGCGCATCTATAT
>CAZTLD010000087.1:0-5093 GCA_964614395.1 uncultured Zetaproteobacteria bacterium | reverse complement strand
GCGGCCTCGCGCCTGGAGCCGCACCGCATCGCGAACTACGCGATGGAGCTGGCCGCCGCGTTTCATGCGTTCTACCACCAGCACCGTGTGATCGTCGAAGACGAGGCGCTGGCCGCCGCCCGTCTCGTGCTCGTGCGCGCGGTCAAGCACGTGCTGGCCGAGGCGCTGGGGCTTGCCGGCGTGGACGCACCGGAGCGCATGTAGTGAGCTCCGTGCGCGACTTCGCGCCCCCGCCGCCCAAGCCGCGGCGCGCATGGATGATGCTCGCCGCCACGGGCGGGGCCATCGTGCTTCTGGCCGCCGCGTTCGCCATCGGCTTCAAGCTGGGCGAGCGGCACGGCGTGGAAGTGGCCGCCGGAGAGGAACGCAAGCGCTTGGAAGCGCTGCTCAACGCGCAGCGGGAGGAAAACGCGCGCCTCAAAAAGGCGCTCGCCAAGCAGAAGAAGATCGCGCACGCGTCGGCCTATGGCGAAGATCGGTTGATGTTCTACTACGAGCTTCCCAATGAACCGGCCGGCCCTGCGCCGAAGCCCGAGCCGCGCCCGGAAGCGACGCCGACGTCGCGCGAGAGCGCTCCGCCGAAGCCGCAGCCGACCCAGCCCGCCGCCTCGGATCCGATCGCCAAGCTGATCGCAAGCAGCCTTGCCGGGCACTGGTTCGTGCAGGCGGCCTCGTTCCGCCGCAAGGAAGATGCGGACAAGCTTGCCGCGCGGCTCAAGGCCGAGGGCTTTGCCGTGGAGATTGTGGCTGCGCGCATTCCGGACAAGGGGCTTTGGTATCGGGTGCAGGCTGGCCCATATCCCACGCAGCAGGAGGCCGAGCGCGCGCGGCACCTGTTGCACGAAAGGCTCAAGGTGCGCGGCTTTGTGCTGCGCCGCTGAACGCCACGGCTTGCGCGCCGCGTTCCTTGAGCGCGCGCTGGGGAAAGACTTCCGCATCGCGCCGCTTGCAGGGGATGCGTCGTTTCGCCGCTACTTCCGCGTGCACCGCGGGGAGGAAACCTTCGTGCTGATGGACGCCCCGCCGGGGCTGGAGGACCTCGGCCAATTTCTGCGCACGCAGCGCTGGCTGGAACAAGCAGGCGTGCGCGTGCCGCGCGTGTTCTTCGCAGACGAGGCTGCGGGGCTCGCGCTGATCGAAGACTTCGGGGACAGAAGCTGGGCTGCGGCGCTAGCGCAAGGCCACGATCCGGAGCCGCTTTTCGCCGATGCGTGGGCGCAGCTTGTGCGGCTTCAGACTGCCCGTGTCCCCGCTTTTCTCCCCCGCTTTGACGCCGCGCGCATGCACGCGGAGCTCGATCTGTATCTCGACTGGTACTTGCCGCATGTGGCGCAATACACCCCTTCCTCCAAGGAACGGGCGCGCTTTCATGCGCGGCTTGCGCCGTGGATCGAGGCGCTGTGCGGGCTTGCGCAGGTGCCGGTGCACTTGGATTACCACTCGCGCAACCTGATGCTGCCGAAGGGCAAGCTTCCGCTCGGCGTGCTCGACTTTCAGGACGCCGCCACCGGCCCCATCACCTACGACGCCGCCTCGCTCCTTTACGACTGCTATCAGATGTACCCGGAAGACAGGCGCCGCGCGTGGAGCGAGGCGCTGTTTTCCGAGTTGGGCAGTGCGAAAACGGGCATCAGAAGCGCCGAGGAGTGGCACCGCTGGGTGCGCATCACCGCCCTGCAGCGGCACGTCAAGGCGATCGGCATCTTTGCGCGGCTCGCCTTCCGCGACGGCAAAACGCAGTTTCTCGGCGAGATCCCCCTCACGCGCCAGCACCTGCGCGAGGAGCTTGAAGCGATCGAAGGCGCGCCGCGCGAGCCGCTGCTTACCGCCGAGCCTGCGCAGGCGCTGCCAGCGCCTCCTTGATCGCCGCCACGAGCGCCTCGCCCACCTCGCGCACGCGCGCCTCGTCGTCGGCCTCCACCATCACGCGCAGCTTCGGCTCGGTGCCGGACGCGCGCACCACGACCCGGCCGCGGCCGGCAAGCTTGGCCTCCGCATCGGCGACCGCGCGGCGCACGCTCGCTTGGGCTGCGGCCTTCTTCGGCTCGTCCACGACAAGATTCCACAGCTTCTGCGGGAAGCGCGGCATCTTCGCGGCCAGCTCCGCGAGCGTCCGGCCCGAATCGGCCATCGCGCACAGCACCTGCAGCGCGGTGAGCAGCCCATCGCCGGTGGTCGCGTAATCGAGCAAGACGATGTGGCCGGAAGGCTCGCCGCCGAGGTTGCATCCCGTGGCGCGCATGCGCTCGAGCACATAGCGATCGCCGACCGGCGCGCGGTGCAGCTTGAGCCCCAGGCCATCCAGATACACCTCAAGCCCCATGTTGCTCATCACGGTGCCGACCACGCCTTCGCCTCGGAGCACGCCGTGCTTGAGCGCGTGCAGCGCGAGGATCGCCAGCATCTGATCGCCGTCCACGATCCTCCCCTCGGCATCGGCCGCGATCAGACGATCGGCGTCGCCGTCCAGCGCAAAGCCAAGATCGGCGCCGTGCTCGCGCACCGCTGCGCTGATCAACTCCGGATGCGTGGAGCCGCACCCGCGGTTGATGTTCAGCCCATCAGGCTCGGCGGCGATGGCGACGACCTCGCAGCCCAACTCGCGAAACAGCCGAGGGGCGACGTCGTAGGCCGCGCCGTTTGCGCAATCCACGACCACCTTGAGCCCATCGAAGCGCATCCCGCGCGGAAGCGACGCCTTCAGAAACTCGATGTAGCGGCCGCGCGCGTCGTCCACGCGAAAGGCCTTGCCCACTTCGAGCGGCCCTGCCGGCGCAGGCGGCCGTTGCAAAAGCTTTTCGATCTCCGCCTCCACCGCGTCCGGAAGCTTGTCGCCGCTGGCGGAGAAGAACTTGATGCCGTTGTCCTCGGCCGGGTTGTGCGATGCCGAAATCATGACCCCGGCATCGGCGCGCAGGCTGCGCGTCAGATACGCCACCGCTGGCGTCGGCACCGGCCCCGCAAGCAGCACGTTCATGCCTTGCGCGGTCAGCCCCGCGCACAGCGCGGATTCGATCATGTAGCCGGAAAGGCGCGTGTCCTTGCCGATCAGGATGTGCGGACGGTGGGAAAGGTTCTTCGCCAACACCGCGCCGGCCGCACGCCCCAAGCGCAGCGCGAACTCCGCAGTCATCGGCTCCGCGTTCACGCGCCCCCGCACGCCGTCGGTGCCGAAAAACCGGCGATCCGCCATCGCTCCCCTCCTTTCAGCGGGCATCGGCGATCGCCGCCGCGACGATCGCCGCCTTGCGCTGGAAACGCACATCATGCACCCGAATCACATCCGCGCCAAGCATCACGCCCACCGCATCGGCCGCGGCCGTCTCCGGCTCGCGATCCGAGACTTCGGCGCCGGTGAGCATCCCGAGCATCGACTTGCGCGACACGCCCAGCACGACGGGAAGCCCCAGCGCCTCACGCAGCCGATCGAGATGCGCGATCAGCGCAAGGTTGTGCTCCAGGCGCTTGCCGAAGCCGATCCCCGGATCCACGAGCAGGCGATCCTCGCGGATGCCGGCCTTGACGCACGCCTCCACCCGCGCCTCCAGAAACCGGATCACGTCTTCGACGACATCGTCGTAGCGGGGATCCTTTTGCATCGTCTCGGGCGTGCCCTGCATGTGCATCAGCACCACTTCGCAGTCGCTGCTGGCCGCCACTTCCAGCGCCCCGGGCGCACGCAGCGCATTGACGTCGTTGATCATCCGCGCGCCTGCGCGCAGCGCCGCCGCCATCACCTCGGGCTTTTGCGTATCCACAGATACATAAACGCCTTCGCGCGCAAGCCTTTCGATCACCGGGATCACCCGCCGCAGCTCTTCCTCGACCGGCACGGGCTTTGCGCCCGGCCGCGTGGATTCGCCGCCCACATCCACGATGTCCGCCCCTTGCGCGCGCAGCTCAAGCCCGTGCTGCACGGCCTTCTCCGTCTCCAGCCATGCGCCGCCGTCGGAAAACGAATCGGGCGTGCAGTTGAGCACGCCCATCACGAACGGAGGCTTTCCGCGCGCGCGCCGCCAGCGCATCAGTGGATCGTGCCGGTCTCGCCTTCGGCGCCCGGCTCCGGCGAGGCCTCAGGCGCTTCCTCTGCCTCCACGTTTTCAGGCGCCGACGCTCCGGCGGGCTTGCGCTCGATCGGCAATCCCTTGATCGCGGCGTCGATCTCCTCGCCTTCGAGCGTTTCGTACTTCATCAGCGCGGCGGCGAGGTTGTGCAGCTCTTGCATGTGCTCAACGAGGATCTTCTTCGCCCGCTCGTAGTTGTATTCAATGATGCGCCGCACCTCGGCGTCGATCGCCTCCAGCGTCTTCTGCGAAAGGTGCGCCTGCCGCGTGAGCTCCAGCCCCAAAAACGGCTGGTTTTCGTGTTCGCCATACACGACCGGCCCCAGGTTGTCCGACATGCCCCAGACCGTGACCATGTTGCGCGCGGTGCGCGTGGCGCGCTCGAAGTCGTTGGCCGCGCCGGTCGTCTTCTGCCCGAGCACGAGCTCCTCGGCGATGCGCCCGCCCATCATGATCGCGATCTGATCGTGCAGGTATTCCGCGTCGTAGTTGAACTTGTCCTCTTCGGGCAGCTGCATCGTCACGCCGAGCGCCCGCCCGCGCGGGATGATGCTCACCTTGTGCACCGGATCGGCGTGCTTGAGGTGCTTGGCCACCAAGGTGTGCCCCGCTTCGTGATACGCGGTTGTGCGCTTCTGCTCCTCGGTGAGCAGCATCGAGCGCCGTTCAACGCCCATCAGCACCTTGTCTTTGGCCGCCTCGAAGTCCTCGCGCGTGACCTTGTCCCGATTGAAGCGCGCCGCGCGCAGCGCCGCCTCGTTCACGAGGTTCGCCAAATCCGCGCCGGAAAAGCCCGGCGTCCCGCGCGCAATCGCCTTCAGATCCACGTCCTCCGCGAGCGGCACACGGCGCGTGTGCACGCGCAGGATCTCCTCGCGGCCCTTCAAATCGGGCCGCGGCACGACCACCTGCCGGTCGAAGCGGCCGGGACGCAACAGCGCCGGATCCAGCACGTCCGGCCGGTTCGTCGCCGCAATCAAAATCACGCCCTCGGTGGAGTCGAAGCCGTCCATCTCGACGAGCAACTGG
>CAZTLD010000086.1:0-5135 GCA_964614395.1 uncultured Zetaproteobacteria bacterium | reverse complement strand
CAGTGGCTGCGCCGAATGCTTGATCTGATGCAGCAAAGCGAGCAGCCCGAGGAGGCGCTGGAGCACGCCCGGCTGGATCTTTGGATGTCCGAGGTTTATGTGTTCAGCCGCGACGGGGATATCTTCGCGCTTCCCCGCGGCGCCACGGCTTTGGACTTCGCCTACGCGGTGCACACGGATGTCGGGCACCATTGCGTGGCGGTGCGTATCAACGGCGAAGAGGCGCCGCTCGATCAAGTGCTGAGAAACGGCGATCAGGTGGAGGTGATCACGGACCCAGACCAGACGCCGAGCCGGCAGTGGCTGCGCTTCGTGCACACCGCGCGCGCCCGCCAAGCGATCCGGCAGTGGTTCCGCCGTCAGGAGCGCGAAGCGGCGATGCGGCTCGGGCGCGCGCTTTTGGAACAGGCTTTTGGCTCCGCCCAGTTGCCGCAGGAGGTGCTGGCGGAGCTCGGGGCGAAGGATCTGGAAGAAGCATGGATGCGCATTGGCTGCGGCGAGATCCCGTGGACGGCGCTTGCGAAGGCTTTGGGCGAAGAGGGCACACCGGTCGTCGCGGGCCAAGATGAGGCGATGTTGCTTTACCCCGCGCCGTGCTGCCGGCCGATTCCCGGAGATCCGGTGATCGGGCGGCTTGTGCCCGGCCGTGTGGAGGTGCACCACCGGCGCTGTCCGGAGGCCGTGGCCGGTGAAGACTGGGTGGAAGTGCGCTGGCAGCCGCATCCTGGCCGCAACTATCCCGCCGGGCTGTGGGTGCTCGCGCATAATGTCCGCGGGATGCTGGCACGCCTTTCGCAAACGATCGCCGACGCAGGCCTGAGCATTGAAGATCTGCAAATCCGCCAGCGGCCGGGGCAGCTTACGGAGCTTTGGTTTGTGGTGCTCGTGGCAAGCCGAGACGAGCTTGCGCGGCTCATCCGTCGGCTGCGCCGACTGGAAGGCGTGGTGCGCGTGGGCCGCGCTCATCATCACCCGAACAAGGAGGCCAAATGAAGACGATCCATACCGATCACGCGCCCAAGGCGGTGGGCCCGTATGCGCAAGCGGTGAGCGCCGGAGGGTTTCTGTTCTGCTCCGGTCAGATTGGATTGGATCCACGCACGCAACAACTCGTTGGCGACGATGTGGAAGCGCAAGCAAAGCAAGCGCTCGCCAATCTCGAAGCCGTGATTGCCGCCGCCGGGCGCAGCAAAGAGGACATCGTCAAAGTGACGATCTTTCTCGTGTCGATGGACGACTTCCCGAAGGTCAATGCGATCTATGCGGATTGGCTTGGCGCGCACAGGCCCGCGCGCGCCACGGTGGGCGTGGCCTCGCTGCCGCTGGGCGCGAAGGTGGAAATCGAGGCGATCGTGCGCGACGGCGATTGAGCGCCGCAGGCGCGAACACTAGGATGCGCGGCCGCAAAGCGAGGGGTGCCGATGGCGATTGTCAAGCTTTATTCCGATCCGCGCGATGCTGCAAGCCACATGGTGCGGCTGGCGATGGAGGAAAAGGAGCTTCCGGCCACGATCGTGGACGTGGATCCGGAGGCTCCGTCGCCCGAGTTTTTGAAGGTCAACCCGACGGGCGAGGTGCCGGCGATCGTCGACTCCGATCAGGTGCTGATCGATCCGATCATCATCATCGAATACTTGGACGAACGCTATCCGCACCCGCCGCTCAAGCCCGAGATGCCGATTGATCGCGCCTATATGCGGCTGGCGATTCGCCGGATCGAGCGCGATTTCATCCCGCTTTTTGAGCGGCTCGTGCGCGTGCGCGATCCGCGCCGGGCGCGCAAAGACATTCAGGAATATCTGGCCGGCATGAACGCTTCGTTTGCGGGAAGGCAGTGGATCGTCGGCGATCAGTATACGCTTGCGGACATCGTGATGGCGCCGATGCTGTATCGGCTCGAGGCTTACAAAGTGGAGCTATCCGCCTATCCGCACATCGCGGCTTACCGCGACCGGCTCATGGAACGAGAGGCCTTCCAGCGCTCGCTGAGCGAAGAAGAACGCATGCTCTACTACGAGGGCTGATCGCGCTTGAATCGCCGCTTTTGCGTTCGCATATAAACGCCCATGCATTTGGACTATGTGCTTTTGAGCATCGCCGCTGTGGCCGGCACGGCGCTGGCATTGGCGTTTTTGTTTCGCTCGCTCGGCGTGCCGGCGGCGGCGGCCTACATCATCACCGGCATCATCGCCGGCCCCAGCGGGCTCGATCTGATCCGCGATGCGGAGTTGCTTCGCCACCTCGGGGAGCTCGGCGTCATCATGCTGATGTTCTTCATCGGCATGGAGGTGGATTTGCCCAGATTGATCGCCGGCTGGCGGGTGGCGGTGTTGGGAACGCTTTTGCAGATGCTCATAAGCGTGCTCATTTGCGTGGCATTGCTCTGGGCGGTGGGGCTGGACTGGCGCGTGGGCGTGGTGTTCGGGTTTCTCATCAGCATGAGCTCGACGGCCGTCGTGCTCACGATGCTCAAGGACACGCAGGAGCTTGATACGCCGTTCGGTCAGAACGCGCTGGGCGTGCTCTTGATGCAGGACATGATGATCGTGCCGATCGTGCTTTTGATCGGCTGGATTTCTGCCAGCGAGGCGCCTTCTTGGTCGGGGCTGGCGCTGCAGATCGGCGGTGCGATCGGCGTGTTGGCGCTCGCGGGGTGGTTGATGCGCGGCGTGCGCTGGCGCATCCCGCAAGCGCTGGTGGCAAGCGAAGACAAAAGGATCCTTTTGGGGCTCGTGATCTGCTTTGCCGCTGCGGCGCTCACCTCATCCATGGGCTTGTCTGCGCCGTTCGGCGCGTTCGTCGCCGGCCTTGTGCTGCATGATTCCGATCAGGCGCGCTGGATCGAGGAGCACCTGCGCTCGATTTACCTGCTGTTTGTTGCGATTTTCTTCCTGTCGGTGGGAATGCTCGTGGATTTGCGCTTCATCGCCGCGCACCTTGCGCCGGTGGCGGCGGCCACGATCGCCGTTTTCCTGCTGAACTCGGGCATCAACGCGATCGTGCTGCGCTTTCTCGGCGAGCGCTGGCCGATGGCGCTGCTCACGGGCGGGCTGCTCAGCCAGATCGGCGAGCTCTCGTTTTTGATCGCATCCAAGGGCTTGCAGGAAGGGATTCTCACCGAAGGCATGCATCAGGTGGCGGTGGCGGTGATCGCGCTCACGTTGGTGCTGAGCCCCGTTTGGTATATGCTCGTGCGGGTGCTCGTCCGGCCGGATGTGCAGGTGATGAAGGACGCCTCGATGGAGGCGCGCATTGCGTTGATGCTCGAGGATCTCAAGCGATCCCGAGAGGGGGGATGAACGCCGACGCGGTGGCGCTCGTCGGCCCCACGGCCAGCGGCAAAAGCGCCTTGGCGCTTGCGATCGCCGAGCGGGTGGGCGCGCCGATCATCGCCTGCGATTCGATGCAGGTGTATGTGGGCTTGGATATCGGCACCGCCAAGCCCACGCCGGCCGAGCGCGCGCGCGTGCCGCACATGATGATCGACGTCTGCACATTGCCGGATCGCTTTTCCGCGCAGCGATGGGCGGATGAGGCGCGCCGCTGGATCGCCTACTGGCGGGCGCGCGGGCGCGTGCCACTGATCGTCGGCGGCACCGGGCTTTACCTGCGGGCGCTTGTGGAGGGTCTTTCCGAAATCCCGGCGGAGGATCCCGAGGTTCACAAGACGCTGATCGCGCGCGCGCAGCAAGAGGGCACACCCCGGCTGCATGCGGAGCTTGCCCGCGTGGACCCGGAAACGGCCGCTCGGCTGCACCCCAACGACACGCAGCGGGTGGTGCGGGCGCTGAGCGTGTATCTCTCCAGCGGCAAGCCGATCAGCCACTGGCAGAAACGACGCGCGCGCCCGCGCGCATCGGTGGAGGTGTTCGTGCTGGAGTTGGAAGCGGAGGCGCTGCGCGCGCGCATCCGCGCCCGGTTTGCGGCAATGCTCAAGGCCGGCTGGTGGGAGGAGGTCAAGTGGCTTGCGCAAGCGGCCGTGCCGGATACGCATCCGGCCGTGCGCGCTGTGGGCTACCGACAGCTTTTGCGCGCGGTCAGAAACGAGATCCCCGAAGCGCAGGCCATTGAGGCGGGGATCGCCGCCACTTGGCAATACGCGAAAAGGCAGCGCACCTGGTTTGCGTATCAAACGCGCGCGGCGATGCGCGGCCCGGCGGCGAAGATCGCGCCCGAGATCGAGGCGAGGCTTCGCGGATGAAAAGGGTTGTCGCGCGCCCCGAGGAACCGGCGATCGCCGTGCATCCGCACCGCGATCCGCACAGCTGGCAGGCCCGCTACCGGGTAGAGGAGTTCTCGCGGCTCGTGGAGGCGGCGGAGTGCCGGATCGTCGCCCAGTTCGTCTTCCCGATGCGCCGCGTGCGCGCCGGCACCTACCTGGGCCCGGGGCAGGTGCGCGAAGTCGCGGAGGCCGTGGCCGCCCATCAGGCCACGGTCGTGTTCGTGGACGCAATGCTTTCGCCGGTGCAACAGCGCAACCTCGAGCGGGCGTGGAACGCGAAGGTGGTGGACTTCACGGGGCTGGTGCTGGAGATCTTCGCGCATCGCGCGCGCACGAAGGAAGGCGCATTGCAGGTGGAGCTCGCCAGCCTCACCTATCAACTCGGGCGGCTCGTGCGCTCATGGACGCACCTGGAGCGCCAACGCGGCGGCTACGGGTTTCTGGGCGGCCCGGGCGAGCGCCAGATCGAGCTTGATCGTCGGCTCATCCGCAACCGCATCAAGCAGATCAAGAAAGAGATCGAGCGAGTGCGCCGGATGCGCGCCGTGCAGCGCACGGGGCGCAAGCGGCGGGGCGTGCTCACGATCGCGATGGTCGGCTACACGAACGCCGGCAAATCCACCTTGTTCAACCGGTTGGTAGGGGCGCATGTGGAGGCGGCGGACAAACTCTTTGCCACATTGGATCCGACGATCCGCACGCTTGAGCTGGGCGGCGGGCGGAAAGTGGTGTTGTCCGATACGGTGGGCTTCATCCAGAACCTGCCGCACGAACTCGTGGATGCGTTTCACGCCACATTGGAAGCGGTGGCCGAGGCCGACTTGATCCTGCATGTGCGCGACATCGCCGCGCCCAACACCGATGCGCAAGCGCGCGTCGTTTACGAAACCTTGGAGAAGATCGGCGTAGCCGG
>CAZTLD010000085.1:0-5195 GCA_964614395.1 uncultured Zetaproteobacteria bacterium | reverse complement strand
CCTCATCGCCGCCGCACCCGGATGCGCCTTGCGGCTTGATCGATCTCCAGATGCCACCCGCGAAAGAAGCCCATCCCCAGAAGCCCGACGCGATCGCTTCCCGCCACGCGGCGCACCGCGGCGGGCACATCGCGGCGAATCAGATTTCCGATCTTCACACGACACAAGCGCACGATCGGCGCGCGCACGGGTCCGCCCGCGGTGTCCAGCTTGGCGCGCCCGATCGGCGCGGCGCGCGCGGCTTCGGCCACCCGAGGCGGCACGACGACGACGGATGCGCCGGTGTCCACGATCCAGCGCATCGGCACACCGCACGCCTCGCCGCGTACGATCATCACGCCGTCTTCCCGCACGAACGGGATCTCCACGACGCGCGCCGCCCCCGGCCCAGCCGTGGAGCCCAAGGGCTTCGTGGCCTTCGGGCGCGCGCCTTGGCGGGGCACATCGGAAAAGTGCACCACCCCCGCCTCATCGGTCCACTGATAAACCTCATTGGCCTCAATCGGAAACGACGCGAAGGCGAGAACGCCCAACGCTCCGAGCGCAGCTATGCGCCACGCGCGCTCAGCTCGCCGAGGAAAAGGCGCCTTCCCCTGCAAGATCGCCAGTTTCGGTTGGGGCGGCCTGCAATGTCTCGATCCGATACGCCTCCGGCTGCGCGAGCAACGCCTGCACAAGCCTTTGGTTCATCGCATGGCCGGTGCGCACACCCACGAACGCGCCCAGAATCGGCATGCCGACGAGCGCCAGATCCCCGATCGTGTCCAGAATCTTGTGCCGCGCGAACTCGTCCGGATAGCGCAAGCCCCCTTCGTTCACGATGCGGTAGCGGTCGAGCACGATCGCGTTCGCAAGCGACCCGCCGCGGGCCAGCCCCGCCTTCTGCAGCGCCTCGATCTCGTGCAGAAAGCCAAAGGTGCGGGCACGCGCCACCTCCCGCAGATACGACTGCCGCGCAAAGTCCACCTCCACCACCTGATCGCGCAGCAGCGGATGTTCGTAGTGCAGGTGAAAGCGCACGCGGAAGCTTGCCGCCGGCTCCAGCCAGCACCGCCGCTCGCCGTCGGCCACCTCCACGCGCCGCAACACGCGCAGCACCCGCTTCGGCTTCGCCAGCTCTCGCACGCCGGCGGACTGGATCAGGAACACGAACGGGGCCGCCGAGCCGTCCATGATCGGCACTTCCGGCCCGTCCAGCTCCACGCGCACATTGTCCACACCCATGCCGGCAAGCGCTGACATCAGGTGTTCCACCGTCGCCACGCGTGCCTCATTCACGCCCAGCGTCGTGCACAGCCGCGTGTCCACGACATGCTCCGGCCGCGCGGGGATCTCCACACCGAGATCGGTGCGTACGAACACGACCCCCGTGTCGGCCTCAGCCGGCACAAGCCGCATGCGGATGCGGCAGCCCGTGTGCAACCCGATGCCGCTACACTGGATCGCGTGCCTGAGCGTCCGTTGTGGAACCATGCTGCCCCCTTGGCCGCGAGGCTCCGGAAAGGCTCACGCCTTGCCGTGACCGCGCGCACAACGCTGCCCGCAAATGCAGGCAAACGCTAGTCCGCCTGCCGCCTCAGGAACGTCGGAATCTCAAGCTCCTGCTCCTCGAGATTCAGCGACACCTGCTCGGCGAGATGCACGCCCTTGTTCTCGGCCCATCTTTCCGGCTTCCGGCCGGGCAGCACGCCCAGCTTGCCGCCCGCGCCCAGCACCTTCTGGCGCTTGTCGCCGAAGCCTGCGGCGACGATCGTCACGCGCATCTCATCGCCGAGCGCATCGTCGAACACCATGCCTTGGATCACGTTCGCCTGCTCCGGATCGGCGATGCGGCCCACGACCGACATCACCTCCTGCAGCTCGTCGATCGTGAACGTCTCTTGGCTTGCCGAGATGTTGACGAGCACGCCGCGCGCGCCGCGCAGGTCCACGTCCTCGACGAGCGGCGAGGACACCGCAAGTTCCGCCGCTTCGGCCGCGCGCCCTTCGCCGCTGGCCACGCCGCAGCCCATCACCGCCATGCCGCGGTTTTCCAGCATCACCGCACGCACATCGGCGAAGTCCACATTGATGTAGCCGCTGCGCGTGATCATCTCGGCGATGCCGCGCACCGCATCGAGAATCACGCGATCGGCGCGGCGGAACATGTCCAGCACCTTCACGCCGCCGCCGAGCTTGAGCAGCTTGTCGTTCGGGATCACGATCATCGTGTCCGCATAGCCGGACAATGCCTGCAAGCCTTCCTCGGCATTGCGCTGGCGCTTGGCGCCCTCGAAGCCGAAAGGCTTCGTGACCACCGCCACGGTGAGGATATCAAGCTCTCTCGCGATCTCGGCCACGATCGGCGCTGCGCCCGTGCCGGTGCCGCCGCCGAGCCCTGCGGCGATGAACACCATGTCCGCCCCTGCGAGCGCATCCTTGATCGCCTCGCGATCCTCCTCTGCGGCGCGCCGGCCGATTTCGGGATTGGCGCCTGCGCCCAACCCCTTCGTGATCTGTGCGCCAATCTGCACGCGCACATCTGCGCGGCTGCGCTCGAGATCCTGCGCATCGGTGTTCATCGCGATGAACTCGACCCCGTGCACGCGCTCTTCGACCATCGTGTTGAGCGCATTGCCGCCGGCGCCACCCACGCCGACCACCTTGATCTTCGCCTGCATCCGATGCCGACCGTCATCGATGAAGTGCAGTGCCATCTTCCACCTCCCTTTCGTTGTTCGCGTCCGTGCTCACTCGCCCGTAAACCAGCGTACGAGGCGTGTCCAGAAACCGTTTTCCCGGCCCTTGCGCAACGCGCCGCTGCGGTAGCGCGTGCCAAAGAGCACGAGCCCCACGGCGGTGGCGAGCTCCGGGCGCGCGGCCACATCGGCAAGCCCCCCCACATGGGCGGGGCGTCCCAGCCGCGCCTGCAACCCCACCACATCTTCGGCGGCTTCCACCATCCCGGGCATCGCGCTTGCGCCGCCGGTGAGCACGATCCCGGCCGGGATCAACTCGTAAAAACCGCTTTGCTGCAAGCGGTCGCGCACCAGCTCGAACATTTCGTCCACGCGCATCTCAAGGAATTGCACCATCTGCTGCCGGCTGATCGTGCGCGGCGGCCGCCCGCCCACGCCCGGCACCTCCACTTCGGCGTCGTCCACAAGGGCGGCGCGCGCCGCGCCATAGCGCCGCTTGATCGCCTCGGCGGCCCGGCGCGAAGTGCGCAGCGCCGCCATCAGGTCGTTCGTCAGATGCCCCCCGCCCACGGGCAGCGAGCTCACATGCCGCACCCCGCCGCGCGCGATCACGATGATGTCGGTCGTGCCTTCGCCGATGTCCACGACCGCCACCCCCATCTCGCGCTCTTCGTCGCTGAGCACGGCCTCGGCCGAGGCGAGCTGCTGCAGCACGACGTCTTCCACATAAAGCCCGCAGCGCTTGCAACAGCGCATCAGGTTCTCCACCGCGGATGCGGCGGCCGTGATCAAATACACCTGCGCTTCCAGCCGCACGCCGCTCATGCCGACCGGCTCGCGCACGCCGCCTTGGCCGTCGATCACATACTCCTGCTCCAACACATGCACGATGCGACGATCCGCCGGCAGGTTCACGGCCTTGGCCGCCTCGATCACGCGCGCGACATCCTCTTCGCTGACCTCCGAACCCTTCACGCGCACCACGCCGTGGCTGTCCATGCCGGAGATGTGCTGCCCGGCGATCCCAACCAGCACGCTGCGCACCTGCACATCGCCCATCATCTCGGCCTCTTGCACCGCCTGCCGGATCGCCTCCGCCGTGGCCTCGATGTTCACGACCACGCCCTTCTGCAGGCCGCCGTGCGCGGCGTGTTGGCCGATGCCGACGATGTCGGCCTTGCCGTCCATGCCGACCTTGGCCACGACACAAGCCACCTTGCTCGTGCCCACATCCAGTCCCACCAGCGTCGTCTCCTGTGCCATCAGATCCTCCTCGTCATCACCGGCGCCGGTCGCAGAAACCACCGCCGCGGTTGTGTCGCGTCGATCCACCACGGCCGCCCCGCCCACGCCGGGCGGGCAAGCCACGCCATAAGCGCTCGCACCGATGCCGCGGGATCGCGCGCCGGCACGAGCCAGCGCGCGCCCCCGTCGAACAGGATCCGCCACGCAAAGCCGTCAAAGACCAGCTCGCTCAGCGCTTCGCGCCGGGAGGCGTCCAGCGCATTGACGATGCGCGCGGCATCGGCAAGCGCCGATTGCGGCGCGCGCACGAGCGGCAGATCGGCTTCGCCCTGCGGCGGGAAAGGCACGCCCTTTTCGTCCACCCAGCGCCAGCGCTGCCGATCTCGCCACAGAAGCACGGCCCTGCGCGCACGCACGCGCACGATCAACGCATCCGGCAGCACCCGCATCACCTCAATCCCGCCCAGCATCGGAAAGCGCTCGGCGAGCGCCTCGGCGACGGTCGCGGCCCGCACCCACGGGCGCCGCACCCACGGCTGGGAAGAAAGCCACGCATGCACCGGCGCCCGCCACTGCTCGGGGCTTGCCTGCACCTCGATCGTCTTCACCGAAAACGCACCCCAGGCCCACACGCCAAGGCCCACCGCCACCGCCACGCCCAACGCGCGCGCGATCATTGCCCCACCTCCAGCCGCGCGCCGTCCAGGATCCGGCGGCACAGATCGGCAAAGCCGATGCCTGAGGCCGCCGCCGCCTTGGGAAGAAGGCTGGTTTCCGTCATGCCGGGGATCGTGTTGATCTCGAGCACCACCGGATCGCCGCCGTCGGGCACGATCATGTCCACGCGCGGCGCGCCCCGGCAGCCGCACACGCGCACCGCCTCCTCGGCCACCTGCATGCAGCGCCGGATCGTCTCCGCCGGCAGCTTCGGCGGGCACAGGTATTCGGTCTCGCCAGGCGTGTATTTCGCGGTGTAGTCGTAGACGCCGCGCCGGGGCCTGACCTCCACCGGCACGAGCGCCTCGCCCTCAAGCACGCCCACCGCGACCTCCACCCCTTGCACCCGCTCTTCGACCAGCCAGCGCTCCGGCGCGCCGCGCACCCGCGCTGCACACGCCTCCCATTCCTCGTTGCCGGAGACGATCGCCAGATCGATGCTCGAGCCTTCGTTCACAGGCTTGATGACGACCGGAAACCGCACCGGCACCCCGTCTTGCAGCGGCATGTCCTGCGGCACGCGCACGCCGTGCGCGGCGAGCACCCGCTTGCACA
>CAZTLD010000084.1:0-5241 GCA_964614395.1 uncultured Zetaproteobacteria bacterium | reverse complement strand
GATCGCCGCGGTCGGGTTCAGGCCCTTCGGGCAGCAATCCATGCAGTTCATGATCTGCCGGCATCGGAACACCCGAAATGCGTCTTCCAGCAAATCCAGCCTTTGGCCCGCCGCCTCGTCGCGGGAATCCTCAAGCCACCGATAGGCGGCCAGAAGCGCCGCCGGCCCCAAGAAGCGGTCGCCATTCCACCACCACGCAGGGCACGAGCTCGTGCAGCATCCGCACAGGATGCACTCGTAAAGGCCGTCCAGCCGCGCGCGCTCCTCGGGGCTTTGCAGCCGCTCGCGCTCCGGCGCGGGGCTTTCGGCCTGAAGCCAAGGCTGCACCATGCGGTATTGGGCGAAGAAGTGGCGCATGTCCACGACCAGATCCCGGATCACCTCAAAGCCCGTAAGCGGCCGCACCTTGATCGGCTGCTTGAGCCCGTCCACCGGCGTGATGCAAGCAAGCCCATTGATCCCGTTGATGTTCATGCCGTCCGAGCCGCACACGCCCTCGCGGCACGAGCGGCGAAACGTGAGCGTCCCATCCAGATGCTCTTTGATGTAGATGAGCGCGTCCAGAAGCATCATCCCCTCGCGCAGCCGCGGCACCTCGTAGCGCTGCATGCGCGGCCGCGCGTCGCGCTCGGGATCGAAGCGGAACACTTCCAGCACGATCGCCATCAGTACACGCGCTCCTTCGGCGGAAACGGCTCCACCGTCAGCGGCTGCATCCGCACCGGCTTGCTATCGAGCCGCACCGTGTCCCCTTCGAGATAGGCCAGCGTATGGCACAGCCAGTTTTCGTCGTCTCGCTCGGGATAATCCTCGCGCGCATGCGCACCGCGCGACTCCGTCCGCCACAGCGCGCTTTCCGCGGTCACCAGCGCCAAGTCCATCAGGTGCTCAAGCTCCCAAGCCTCCACAAGCTCGGTGTTGAACACGCGCGCGCGATCCTCAATCGAGGCGCGCGCAAGCTCCTTGCGCAGCTTGAGAAGCTTCTTCTTCCCCTCCTCCATCGACGCGCCTTCGCGATAGACGCCGAAGTGCTCGCTCATCACCTGCTGCATCCGCCGGCGCAGATCCCCGATGCGCACGCCCCCGCGCTCCCCATTGAGCCAGCGCCGCACGCGCGCGTCCGCCCGCCGCCAGCTTTCCGGATCCACGCGCAGGTGCCCGCGCTGCCGGCTCAACTGCTCGAGGATGCGCTCGGCCGCCGCGCGCCCGAACACGACGATCTCCAAAAGCGAGTTGCCGCCCAAGCGGTTGGCGCCGTGCACCGACACACACGCAGCCTCCCCGATCGCATAAAGCCCCGGCACCGGCGCCTCCTTCTCCTCGCCGCGCGGCACCACGACTTCCGCGAAGCGGTTCGTCGGCACACCACCCATCGTGTAGTGCGCGGTGGGCACGACCGGGATCGGCTCCTTCGTGCAATCCACGCCGGCAAAGCGCAGCGCAAGCTCATGGATGTTCGGAAGCCGCGTGCGGATGAGCCTTTCGCCCAGATGATCAAGCTTGAGCCACACATAGTCCTTGTTCGGCCCGCAGCCGCGCCCTTCGCGGATCTCTTTCGCGATCGCGCGCGAGACGACGTCGCGGCTCGCCAAGTCCTTCGCGTGCGGAGCGTAGCGCTCCATGAAGCGCTCGCCCTCGCTGTTGATGAGATACCCGCCCTCGCCGCGCACCCCTTCCGTGATCAGCACGCCCACGCCCGCGATGCCGGTGGGGTGGAACTGGAAAAACTCCATGTCCTCCACCGGCAACCCCGCGCGCAGCGCGAGCGCCGCGCCATCGCCGGTGCAGATGTGCGCGTTCGTCGTCGTCGCAAACAACCGCCCCGCACCGCCTGTCGCAAGCACCACCGCCTTGGCCTGAAACAGGTGCAGCTTCCCTCGCTCGATCTCCCAGGCCACCACGCCCTTGCAGCCCTCGTCGTCCACGAGCAGATCCAGCGCAAAGAACTCCTCGAAGAACAACACCCCAAGCCGCAGGCACTGCTGATAGAGCGTGTGCAGGATCGCATGGCCAGTGCGATCGGCGGCGGCGCAGGTGCGCGCGGCCTGCCCCTTGCCGAACTCGATGGACTGCCCGCCGAACGGGCGCTGGTAGATGCGGCCATCCTCAATGCGCGAAAACGGCGTGCCGAAGTGCTCAAGCTCCCGCACCACCTTCGGCGCGGCGCGGCAGAGATACTCGATCGCGTCCTGATCGCCGAGGTAGTCGGATCCCTTCACCGTGTCGTACATGTGCCACAGCCAGTTGTCCGGCCGCACGTTGCCGAGCGCGGCGTTGATCCCGCCCTGCGCAGCCACGGTGTGGCTGCGCGTCGGCAGCACCTTCGAGATCACGGCCACCCGCAGCCGCTGCTCGGCAAGCCCTAGTGCGCAGCGCATCCCGGCGCCGCCCGCGCCGATGACCGCGACATCGACGAAATGGTGCTCCACCTCGGGATTGCTCAAATAGCTCATGCTACCCCATCCACGCCCAGATCAACGCAAGCCACCAGACAAGCCCTGCACTGGTCGCCAACGCCAACGCGATCTCCGCGCCCAGGCGCACCACCGGCCGGTGCAGATAGTCCTCGGCGATCGCGCGCAAACCCAAATAGGTGTGCAATGCGACGAACACGGCGAACAATGTGTGCAAAATCCGCGCAAACGGCTGATCGAGCACGGCCAAAAGCTTTTGCTGATCCCAAGCGCCGGCGCGCACCTCGGCCACGATCCACACCGCCCACGGCACGAACACCACGGCCACAAGGGCCGAGATGCGCTGCCACAGCCACGCCTCGGTGCCGTTGCGCGCCGCGCCAAGATCCCGCTTCACAACAGCCCCCCGATGAGCAAGGCGCCTGCGGCCGCAAGCGCCAAAACAAGCCTCGCCGAAAAGCGCATCTGCCCAGGCGCTTCCCCCACGCCCAGATCAAGCAGCAGAAAACGCAAGCCGTTCAACCAGTGATACAGCGCAGCCACGGCCGCAAGCCAAAACACCGCCGTGCCCCACGGCGCGCGCAAAAACGCGACCAGCGTCTCAAAGCGCTCCGGCGCGCCCAAAGCCATCTGCAAAAATGCAAGAAATCCCACCAGCGCCCACGCGAGAAGAAATCCCATGATGCGATGCAGCGCGCTTGCCAGCATCGGCGCCCGCCAGCGGTACACGGAAAGCCTCGGTGCGCGCACTCGCCGCATCTCACCTCCAATGTGTTTTATAGCGGCCGAACCCCCCTATGCCAAGCTAAGGCTGCACGCCGAGGTTTTCTTTGAGCCGCAGCGCGGTCTTGAGTGCGCGCTCCTGCAGATACCGCTCCAAGCGCGCCGCACCCTCGGCATCCACCTGCCTGAGCTGCGTGAGCGCCTCCAGCGGCAGAAACCACGCATCAAGCTCAAACGCCGCTCTGGCTGCGTACGCGTAGGTTCGTTTCTGCTTTGTCATCACCTCGCCCAGCACATCCGGCACGCGCCTGAGATCCACGAGCACGTCCACGCCGGCGCGGTTGCGGAAATAGACCGCCGCCGTACCTGAAAGGATGAACCAAAAGCCTGCTGCGGCATCGCCCTGCTCGAAGAGGGTATCGCCGCGGTGGTACAGCTTGAGCGTGGCCGCTTCCGCAAAGGCCTCGCCCAAGCGCGCGTTTGCGGCTGCAAACACCGGATGCATCGCAAAGAAGTTTTGCCGCATGCGGCTGTGCATCAAGGATTCCAAACGGGCGCGAAACTCGGCGTTGCCTTCGAGCACCTGATGCACGGCCTCGGCCTCGACGCGCAAAAGCCGGCAGGGCGTCGCGGTGCGCACGAGCGCGGTGCGCGCAAAGCCGCGCAACACGCCGAACTCCCCGAACACATCGCCTGCGCGCAGCGTATCGACCTTCTCAAGCCGCCCCCCGACGAGGCGGAAGATCTCGACCTCGCCCGCATCCACGAAGTAAAGCCCGCTTGGCGTATCGCCGATGCGGAGGATGTCCACGCCGCGCGCGACGAGAAGCTCGGATGTGGCCGCATTCAAGATCTTGAGCGCAATGGGCGAAAGCCCCTCCAGCACGGGAAAGCGCGCATCCAGAAGCTGCTTTCCCAACGAATGCACGCCGGAAAGATCGAGAAAATCCGTGCTCAACTTCCCCTCCGCGGGCGCACGATCAAGCTTTTGGAAAACTTCGTGAGCACCTCGCAGCCGTCCTCGCGCACCCACACCAAGTCCTCGATGCGCACGCCGCCTTTGCCAGCATAGTACAAACCCGGCTCCACTGTCACGACATCGCCCGCGCGCAACACATCCCCGCGCGCGCTAATCCGCGGCGCTTCGTGAATCTCAAGCCCCACGCCGTGGCCGGTGCCGTGGATGAAGCCTTGCGGCTTGCCGCGGCGCACTTCGGTCGGAAAGCCCTGCTGCGCGAAGTAATCCGCCACGGCGCGGTGGATCGCGGCCCCATCGGCGCCTGCGCGCACCATGCCAAGCGCCATCACCTGCGCGGCGCGCACGGCGCGGTGCATGCGCACAAGCCATGGAGGAGGATCGCCAACGCAGAACGTGCGCGTCATATCGCCCCAATAGCCGGAGCGAGCAAGGCGCGGGAAAATATCGACGACGATCGGCGCATGCGCGCGCAGCACGCCGCCCCCTTCGTCGTGCGGATCGGCCGCGCGCGCGCCGCAAGCCACGATCGTGTGCATCGCATGCGCGCCACCGCGAAGGCACAACGCCTCGATCTCAAAGCGCAGATCCTCGGCGCGCCAGAGCTTCCCCTCGAAGCGCAGCCTTCCGCGGGCGTCGATCTCCGCTTCGGCAAGCCGCGCGCGCACATGCCGCATCGCGCGCACGCAGATGCGCGCGGCCGCGCGTATTTCGGCGATCTCCTTGGCGCTTTTGCAGCGCCGCTCGGGAAAGAACGCCCCCGCCTTCGCCTGCACCGCAAAACCCCAAGCCCTGAGCTTTTCGGCCTGCGCCAAGGGGAAGCTTTCCGGCACCTCCACTTCCTGCACTTTTTGCGCCTTGAGCCACGCCGCGGCCGGCGCAAGCGGCTCCGATTTCGGGAAGCCGAAGGATTCGGCCTTCGCGCGCCAGTCGCGCTCTGCGATCACGCGGCACTTGGCTTGCTTCGCAAGCCGCGCAAGCTCCAAGTCGCTGGCGAACGCCACCCATCCGCCTCCTGCGTCCACAAGCGCGATCGGATCGGGCACGAACGCGCCCAGCGCATACAGCGCATCCGGATCGCGCTCGGTGTCCGCGTAGATCAGCCTTGCGCGGATGCCTCCACCTCCG
>CAZTLD010000083.1:0-5257 GCA_964614395.1 uncultured Zetaproteobacteria bacterium | reverse complement strand
AGCGGCCAGACGAGCCTCAGCCAGTCGGCATCAAGCCCTCGGGCGCGGGCGTGCAGCGTGCATTGGCCGTGTTGGCATGCGCCGGAGGCTTGCCATGCACCGCGCGCGAGCCGCATCGCCGCTTCCTCCACGCTTAGCGTTCCTTGCGCATTGCGCCGGAAGCGGGCGCGCAGCCGGCCGATCGCCTCATTCCCCCGGGTGAGGCGCAGCTCCAGCCGCGCGCGCCAGCGACCGGCGGTGCCGCGGGCGACGACGGATCCGGCCAACCGGGTGCCGCGCACGATCGCCGGAAGCGTGAACGGAAGCGCATCCACCGGCACGCGCGCAAGCTCAAGCTTCCCATAGCCGCGCCCTTCGTTGAGCGCGCCCAGCGCGTGCACGGAGCCTTCGCCGATGCGGGCGCGCAGATCAAAGGCCGTCTCCGTGCCCCGGTGCGTGATCTCGGCGAACGCCTCGTGGAACGTGATCCCGCGCCATGAAACTTCGCTTCGGATCAGCGACACGCGCCTGCTCGTGCGCACGAACGGAGGCGGCGTGCGCACGAGCGCGATCCGCGCGCCCACCAGCTCCAATGAGGCCAACCTTACTTCCCGCGACCACAGCCACGCCCAGATGTCCGGGGCGGCCTCGATGCGCATCGCCTCCAGCTTCCCCCACGGCGTTGCGCCGCGCACGCCGGAAAGCACCCAGCTCGCCGACCAGAAGGGGCCGGGGCTTTGGCGTTCGATCTCCACGCCGGCGAGAGCCTCGGCCAGATGCGCGGAGGCCGCGTGCAGGATCGCGGCGCGCAGCTGCCACCAGCCGGCGGCGGCAAGCATCGCAAAAAGCGCGATGGCTACGGTGCGCCGGGGCGTGGGCTACCCCTTGAGCCGTTCGCGCAGGCGCGCGTTCACGAGCTGCGGATTGGCCTTGCCCTTCGTGCGCTTCATCACCTGACCGACGAAGAAGCCGAAAAGCTTCTCTTTGCCCGCGCGGTATTGGGCAAGCTGCTCGGGATGATCCGCAAGCACCTGCTCGATGATTTCGTCGATCGCTTTCGGATCCGTGATCTGCTTGAGTCCCTTTTCCTCGATGATCGCATCGGCGTCCTTGCCGGTGGCGAGCATTTCATCGAGCACGTCTTTTGCGATCTTGCCCGAGATCGTCTGATCCGCGATGCGATCCAAAAGCTTTCCGAGCATCGCGGGCGTGATCGGGGCCTCGGCGATCTCAATGCCGCGTTCGTTGAGCCGGCCCAAAAGCTCGTTCGCAAGCCAATTGGCGCAGCGCTTCGGATCGGCCGGATGCGCGGCTACCAGCGCCTCGTACCAGCGCGCAAGCTCCGGCGATTGCGTGAGCACATCGGCATCGTAGGCCGAAAGCCCGAACTCCTTCTGGAAGCGCTGGCGCATCTCGTGCGGAAGCTCCGGCATCGCCGCGCGCAGCTTTTCGATGCGGGATTCCTCGATGATGAGCGGCGGCAGATCCGGCTCCGGGAAGTAGCGGTAGTCGTGCGCTTCCTCCTTCGTGCGCATCGAGCGGGTTTCGCCCGTTTTCGCATCGAAAAGCCGCGTCTCCTGCACCACCTCGCCGCCGTCTTCGAGGATCTCGATCTGGCGCGCGGCCTCATACTCAAGCGCCTGCTTCACGAAGCGGAACGAGTTCACGTTCTTGATCTCGGTGCGCACGCCAAGCGGCTCGCCCGGCCGGCGCACCGAGATGTTCGCATCGCAGCGAAACTGCCCCTTTTCCATGTCCGCATCCGAAATGCCGAGAAACCGCACGAGCTGATGCAGCGCCTTCAAATAGGCCACCGCCTCGTCCGCCGAGCGGATGTCCGGCGCGGAGACGATTTCAACGAGCGGCACGCCCGCGCGGTTCAGATCAATGTGCGAAACGCCCACGAGCCCCTCGTGCAGGCTTTTGCCTGCGTCCTCCTCCAAGTGTGCGCGCACGATGCGGATCGGCTTTTCGCCGTCTTCGCTGGGCACGAACAGCCGCCCGTGCTCGATGATCGGAATCGCGTACTGGCTGATCTGATAGCCTTTGGGCAGATCGGGATAGAAGTAGTTCTTGCGGTCGAAGCGGCTTTCGAGGTTGATCGTCGCATCGAGCGCCAAGCCCAAAAGGATCGCCTTGTCCACGGCCGCTTCGTTGAGCACTGGAAGCTGCCCCGGCATCCCGAGGCACACCGGGCAGGTCTGCGTGTTCGGCTCGGCGCCGAAGCGCGTGGAGCAGCCGCAGAAAAGCTTGGATTGGGTGTTGAGCTGCACATGCACCTCAAGCCCGATCACCACCTCCCAGCTCATCTTCACTCCTCTGCGATCGGGGGTCGAAGATCCAAGCCGAGCGCCGCCTCAAGCGCCGCCGCCGCGGCGAACATGCGCGCCTCCTCCCAAGCGGGCGCGATCCACTGCAGCCCCACCGGCAGCCCCTCGGCCAGCCCCACCGGCATCGAAAGCGCGGGCAGCCCCGCCAAGTTCACCGCGATCGTGAACACATCGGAAAGATACATCGCCACCGGATCGTGCTGCCGCTCGCCCAGGCGGAAGGCCACTGTGGGCGAGGTGGGGGTGGCGATAAGGTCCACCTCGGCGAAGGCCTCGGCGAAATCGCGCCGGATGAGTGTGCGCACCTGCTGCGCCTTTTTGTAGAACGCGTCGTAGTAGCCCGCAGACAGCGCAAACGTCCCGATCAAGATGCGCCGCTTGACCTCTTCGCCGAAGCCCTCGTCGCGCGTGCGCGCGTAGAGGTCTTGCAGATCCTTGGGATCCTTGCAGCGGTAGCCGAAGCGCACGCCGTCGTAGCGGGCGAGGTTGGCGCTCGCTTCGCTCGGCGCGATCAGGTAATACGCCGCGACCGCATACGGCGTGTGCGGCAGCGAAATGTCCACGATCTCCGCGCCCATCTCCGCGCACAGATCGAGCGCCGCATCCACGGCCTTGCGCACCTGGGGATCGAGATCGTCCGGGAAATACTCCTTTGGCCGGCCGATGCGCACGCCTTTGAGCGATGCGCGCTCGCAGGCCGCAAGCCATTCTTCGGGCGCAAGATCGGCGCTTGTGGCGTCCGCCGGATCGTGGCCGGCGATCGCCTCCAAAAGCAAGGCCGCATCGCGCACGTCGCGCGCCATCGGCCCCGCCTGATCGAGCGAGGACGCAAACGCGATGATCCCGCGCCTGGACACGCGCCCGTAGGTCGGCTTCATCCCGACGATCCCGCACAGCGCCGCCGGCTGCCGGATCGAGCCGCCGGTGTCGGTGCCGAGCGCCGCCGGCGCAAGCGCCGCCGCCACGGCCGCAGCGCTCCCTCCGGACGAGCCTCCCGGCGTGCGCGCGGGATCCCACGGGTTGCGACAAGGGCCGTAGGCGCTCGTTTCGTTGGAAGAGCCCATCGCGAACTCGTCCATGTTCGTTTTGCCGAACAGGATCGCGCCGGCCTCGCGAAGCCTTTGGATCACGAACGCATCATAAGGCGGCACGAAGCCTTGCAGAATCTTGGAGCACGCGGTCGTCGGCTCGCCGGCGGTGCAAAAGATGTCCTTGATCGCAATCGGCACCCCTTCGAGCCTGCGCGCCTCGCCCCGCTTGATCCTCGCGTCGGATTGGGCGGCCTGCGCGCGAATGCGCTCGGGATCGAAGTGCACGAACGCATTGAGCTTGGGATTGAGCCTTTGCGTGCGCTCGATGTAGAAATCGCACAGCTCCTGCGCGGAGATCTCTCGGCTTTTCAGGCGCTCGGCCCAGATGCGGATGCTTGTGAACGCGTCCATCACTCGATCACCTTCGGCACGACGAAAAGCCCATCCTCGACCTCCGGCGCGCACGCAAGCAGCGCCTCGCGCTGGTTCGTGTTCGTCACCAGATCCGCACGAAGCGGGGAGGAGAAATCGTGCGGATGCGCCGTAGGCTCAACGCCCGACACGTCCAGCTCGTCCAGCTTGCGCACATAATCGAGGATCCTCGCAAGCTGCGGCTTGAGCTTGGCCTCTTCCTCCGGCGTGATCGCGATGCGGGCGAGCATCGCCACATGCCGCACGTCGATCTCCATCCCGAACCCTCCCGAGCGCCGCTAAGCTAGGTTTCCTCTAGCTTTCCGCAACCCAGCGGCGGGCGTTCTCGAACATCCTGAGCCACGGCGAGCGCCGCCACGCCTTCGGCCGCCACGAAAACTGCACGCGCCGGAACAGCCGCTCGGGATGCGGCATCATGATCGTGATGCGGCCATCTGGCGTCGTAAACCCAGTCCAGCCGCCCGGCGAGCCGTTCGGATTGTAGGGATAGCGATGCGCAGGCTGCGCGCCGGGGCCGACATAGCGCAGGCAAGGCTGGGCCTTTTCGGGCGCGTCGGGAAACACGGCGCGGCCTTCGCCGTGCGCGACGATCACCGGCAGGATCGATCCTTCCATGCCGGCGAAGAAGATGGACGGGGAGTCCACGATCTCCACGAGCACGAGCCGCGCCTCGAACTGCTCGCTTTCGTTGCGCGCGAACCGCGGCCAATGTTCGGCGCCCGGGATCATCGCGTTGAGCGCGGCCAGCATTTGACAGCCGTTGCACACGCCAAGCGCGAATGTGTCCGGGCGGGCGAAAAAGCGCGCGAACTGTTCGCGCAGGCGTTCGTGATACTGGATCGTCGCCGCCCAGCCGCGGCCTGCGCCGAGCACGTCGCCATAGGAAAAACCGCCGCAGGCGGCAAGCCCTGAGAATCCATCAAGCGAGGCGCGGCCTTCGATCAGATCGGTCATGTGCACGTCCACCGCCTCAAAGCCCGCGCGCGCGAACGCGGCTGCCATCTCCGCATGCCCGTTGACGCCCTGTTCGCGCAGGATCGCCACCTTGGGCTTCGCGCCGCCGATGTAGGGCGCAGCCACGTTTTCGGCCTCATCGAAGCTCAGCCGCGCGAACAGCCCCGGATCCTCGGGATCGCAGGCCGCATCCAGCGCCTCTTCGGCGCAGCGCGGGTGATCGCGCAGCGCCTGCATCCGCGCGCTCGTTTCACCCCATACGCGGCGAAGCGCGAGCAAATCTTCATCAAGCAACGTTTGGTTTCCTTGGCGGATCACAAGCTTGCGGTGGGGCTTCGTTTGGCCCAACACCCGCGCGCGCGCATCCAGCCCGTGCTCGGCAAGCGCTTGCTGGATGCTTTCGCGGGCGCTGCGCGGCGCCTGCCAGACCACGCCCGGCCCCTCCGAGAACAGAAACCCGAGCGCGTCCTCGCCGTCCGGCACCGCAATCTCGATGCCGATGCGCGAGGCAAATCCCATCTCGGCAAGCGT
>CAZTLD010000082.1:0-5263 GCA_964614395.1 uncultured Zetaproteobacteria bacterium | reverse complement strand
TATTGTTGCACAAAGTCGTTGTAGCCGGTGGCGACAAGCGTCGCGCGCACGCCCGCTTGGGCTGCAGCTTCCACGTCTCTCGCCGAATCGCCGATCATCCACGCCTCTTGCGGCGACACTCCCAGTTGCTCCAACGCCTGATACACCAGGCCCGGCTTGGGCTTCCGGCAGGCGCATCCGTCTTCAGGCGCATGTGGGCAGTAAGCTACCGCATCCACGCGGCCGCCTGCTTCCTCAATGAGCCGAACAAGCCGCTCGTGGATCGCCCACATATGCGCCTCATCAATCCATCCGCGCCCGACCGCGGACTGGTTGCTCACAATCGCAATCTTAAGTCCTCGTCGCTTTGCTTCAGCGATCGCCGCCAACGCCCCGGGGATCGGCTTTATCGCATCCGGAGAAAGGATGTATTGCGGTGTGTCGAAGTTGATCGTGCCGTCCCGGTCGAGCAGCAATGCCTTGATCGCCATAAGGCCACTCTAAAAAGAAACGGCGCGCCAGCAAGGCGCGCCGTTTGAAAAGCGGCATCTTCCGTTAGCCGATAAGGCCGAAGATCGGAAAGTGCGCGCTTGAGGCCATGAAGAACAGCATCGGGATGGAAAGGATCACATTCGTGCGGCTTGCGATCAGCGCGCGCTTTCCTGCAGCGGCCTTTTCTTCCGCCGAGGCCTCCACGATCCCGATCACTTTCTTCTGCGCAGGCCAAATGATGAACCAGACATTGAACCACATGATGATCGCAAAGCCTGCGCCAATCATGATGTCCACCGTCACCCGGCCTTCCTTCATCAAGCCGGCCAGCAGAATGAGCCCGAAGATCAGCGTGAACATCGCGCCCCAGCGGAACCACCACAGCGCCCGGCGCACCAAGCCCTGCTCCTTGAACAGATCCGCCTTCGTTTCGGCCGAAACCGCGGCGAACGCCGGCGTTTGCACGAAGTTGAAGTAGTAAAGCAGACCGATCCACGTGATGCCGGCCAAGAAATGGCCCCAGCGCGCAAGCGCCGCAATCCACATGTCCGCTGCAAGCCCTTCGCCTGCAAGTTGCCCCAGCACGATCAGCACGATCGCCAGCGCAAACCCCGTGGCAATCGTCTTGCGGTGATCCTGGAAAATGCCCATCGCATCCCTCCTCATGGGTTTAATCTGAGTGAAACAGTAGGTCTTTTCCTCCGCCGATTCAAGCTCGCGCGAACTCCCAGACGAGAAGAGCGGCAATCCACGCAAGCAACCCGCCCAGCATCCACTGCATCCAGCGGCGGGCGCTTGCTTCCGGCGCTTCGGCGTGCAGCCGCGCGAAAAAGCCGCTGCTTACGCGCGCTGAGGCCGCCACCCCTAGCCACAACCCCACCAGCAGGGAAAACGATTCGGACCACACTTCCCTCCACGCCGGCGCCAAAAGCGCGTTGAGCGCGATCGCAGCCAGCGAAAGCGTGAAGGCCAAGGCGCTTGCCGTGCCCACCGCAAAGCGAAGCGGAAGATGCCGACGCAACACGCCCACGAGCATCAATGCGCCACCAATGCCGAGAAAGCCGGATATCCATCCAATCGCCACCGATGCCGGCACGAGCGGAAGCGCCACTCCATCCTTTGCCTCCCGCCCAAGATCCCAAATCATCCAGATCACAAGCGCCCCCAGCGCGGCCAGCACCACCCAGTCGGGAAACTGAAGCGTCGTATAAAGCCCCAACGCCGCCGCCGGCGCCACCCCCAGCATCTTCAGCCACACGCCCGCATCCACATGCCCGAGCCGCCAGTGGCTAAGGCAAGAGCTGAGGCTTGTGAGCATCACCGCGCCGAGGCTTGCGAACACCGCGGCCCCGATCGGAAGATCGGGAAAGAGCAGATGAAACAGCGGCGTGTAGATGAGCCCCCCACCGATGCCCAAAAGGCCGCTTGCCGCCCCGCCGAGCACGCCAGCGACAACTCCCCAACCGACGCCGACGGCCAATGCGGCCAGATCTAGCGCCACCGAACGATCCTGCCGTGCAGCGTGAAGCCCCGTTCCACGATCCTGCGCAACGTTTCCGGATACAGCTGGTGCTCGATCCTGTGCAGCCTTGCATGCAATGAGGCCTCGTCGTCGTCGTCCCGCACCTCGCAGGCTTCCTGCGCCAGAATGGGCCCCGTGTCCACGCCTTCGTCCACCAAGTGGACGGTGACGCCCGTCACCTTCACGCCGTAGGCGAGCGCATCGCGCACCGCATGCGCGCCGGGAAAAGCGGGAAGCAGCGCAGGATGAATGTTCACGATCCGCCAGCGGAACCGGCGCACGAACGGGGCGCTCAGAATGCGCATGAACCCCGCAAGCACGATCCATTCGCAGCGATGCGCCTCGATCACTTCCGCCATCGCTGCATCAAAGGCCTCGCGCGTGGGATAGCGCTTCGGATCAATGTGCTCCACACACGGCACGCGATGTCGGCGGGCGATCGCGAGCGCCCCCGCATCAGGCTTATCCGAGATCACGACCCGCACTTCAACGGGGCATCTGCCCGCTTCGGCGGCGCGCAGAATCGCTTCCAGATTGCTTCCCTTGCCGGATGCAAGCACCGCAATCGGCGCGCGTTCAGTCAAGATCCACCCCTCGGATCACGACGCCTTTGTGCGCGCCCTGCTCAATGCGCCCGATGCGGTAGCAAGGGGTGCCCAAATCGGCCAATACCCGCTCCGCGGCCTCCGCTTCAGGCGTGATCACGACAAAGCCGATACCCATGTTGAAGGTGCGGTAGCGCTCTTTCATGGGGACATCGGCCAGCGAAAACAGCCAGCGGAAGACCTCCGGCACCGGCCAGCTTGCGGCATCGAGCACCGCCACGCAACGCTCGGGAAGGATTCTTGCGATGTTGTCGTAAAAACCTCCGCCAGTGATGTGCGCCAGTCCATGCACGGGGACGCCCGCGCGGAGAAGCGCCAAAGCCTCGCGCACATAAATGCGGGTGGGCGCAACGAGCGCTTCTTTCGCGTTCAGCCCATTTTCCAGCGTGATCGCTTCCGGATCGACACGGCTGCGCTCGAGGATTTTGCGGATCAACGAATACCCGTTGGCGTGGGGGCCGTTGGACGCCAATCCCAGCACCCAATCGCCTGCCCGAATCTCACGGCCCGTGATCAGCCGCTCCTTGTCCGCCACGCCTACACAAAACCCCGCAAGATCAAACCGCCCTTCGGGATAGACATCGGGCATTTCCGCCGTCTCGCCACCGATCAGCGCACAGCCCGCTTCAACGCAGGCCTCGGCCATCCCCTCCACGAATCCCGCCATCAGCTCGGGATCCAGCCTTCCGCAAGCAAGATAATCGAGAAAAAACAAAGGCTCGGCGCCCTGGGCGACGACATCGTTCACATTCATCGCCACGAGGTCCACCCCCGCCCAGCGGTGGGTGCCGAAGCGCTCGTGCAGCAGGATCTTCGTGCCCACCCCGTCGGTGGAGGCCACCAAGACGGGATCTTTCATTCCGGAAAAGTTGGCGGAAAACAACGCGCCGAAGCCACCCAGCCCTGAGAGCACCTCAGGCCTCTGCGTGCGCGCGACGATCCTTTGAATGCGCCTTACGAATGCATTGCCGGCATCGATATCCACCCCGGCGTCTCGATAGCGGATCGGATCAGACATCGAGATTCCTCACCTTCAGCGCATTCCCTTGAATGAACTGCCTTCGCGGCTCCACCGCATCGCCCATCAGGATGGAAAAGGTTTCGTCCGCCGCAGCCGCATCCTCGACCATCACCTTGAGCAGTGTGCGGCGCTCGGGATCCATCGTCGTCTCCCACAACTGCTCGGGGTTCATTTCTCCAAGCCCTTTGTAGCGCTGGATCACCAAGCCTTTCCGACCTTCCTGCTCGACTGCGCGGATCAGCGCCTCCGGCGAAGCCACCGGCATGCGGCGGCCGCCGCAGACGAACGCCGCATCCCGCTGCAATAGCGCGTGAAGCTCGCGGCTGAGACGGGCGAACTCCCGCCAGCCGAGCGCCTCGGCAAGCTCCTCGGTGATCGTGCCTTTGCGCGTGCGCCCGTGATCGCGGCGATCGTAGGCGATCGCCGAGCGCCCATCTTCGGCGACGGCGCGCAGCGAAAGCACCTCGTCCGGCCGGGCCAAGCGCCGGAAACGATCAAAGATCGAAGCGATGAGCGCCTCCACCGCCTTATGGTCGGCAAACGAAAACGTCTCGGGATCGGCTTCTTGCAGAAACAACGCAAACACTTTCCGATCCACACGCGCATCAGCACGCGCAAGGTGCGCATCCAGGGACTTCGCCTTTCTCACCCATGCCTTCAGCGCTTCGCCAGTGATTTTTTCTTCGCGCGTTTCAAGGGCGGCATCCTTCGTGCCCGCCTCAAGCAGGAAGTCGAAAAGCGCGTCCTCATCGCGCAGATACCAGGCCTGCTTGCCCTTGGCGACGCGATACAGCGGAGGCTGGGCGATGAACAGATGCCCCCGTTCGATGAGTTCCGGCATCTGGCGGTAAAAGAAGGTGAGCAGAAGCGTGAGGATATGCGCGCCGTCCACATCGGCGTCGGTCATGATGATGATCTTGTGATAGCGAAGCTTGGAGACATCAAAGCCTTCCTTGCCGATGCCGGCACCAAGCGCGGTGATGATCGTCCCGATCTCTTGGCTGGAAAGCATCTTGTCGAATCTCGCCTTTTCCACATTGAGGATCTTTCCCCGAAGCGGGAGCACCGCCTGCGTGCGCCGGTCGCGCGCCTGCTTGGCGGAGCCGCCTGCGGAGTCCCCCTCCACGAGGAAAAGCTCGGCCTGCTCGGGATCGCGCACCTGACAGTCGGCAAGCTTACCGGGAAGATTGGCGACATCGAGCGCATTCTTGCGCCGCGTGAGTTCGCGCGCCTTGCGCGCCGCCTCGCGCGCCACGGCTGCGCTGATCGCCTTTTCCAAAATCCGCTCGGCCTGCTTCGGGTGCTCTTCCAGCCAGCGGCTGAGATGCTCGGCAATGACCTGCTCCACCGCCGGGCGCACCTCGCTGGAGACCAGTTTCTCCTTCGTCTGCGAAGAAAACTTTGGATCCGGCACCTTGACCGAGAGCACCGCCGTGAGCCCCTCGCGGCAATCCTCGCCAGCCAGGGACTTGATCTTCCGCTTGGCAAACATCCCGGAAGCCTCGCCATATTGGTTCAGCGTGCGGGTGAGCGCGGCGCGAAAGCCCATCAGGTGCGTGCCTCCGTCGCGCTGCGGAATGTTGTTGGTAAAGCAAAACACATGTTCCTGGTAGGAATCGGTCCACTGCATCGCGCATTCCACCG
>CAZTLD010000081.1:0-5277 GCA_964614395.1 uncultured Zetaproteobacteria bacterium | reverse complement strand
GCGGCCGAAGAGGAGGCCGAAGAAGAGCTTCGGGTTCTGTTGCTTCCGAAGGATCCGAACGACGAGCGCAACGTGATCCTAGAGATCCGCGCGGGCACCGGCGGCGAGGAGGCCGCGCTTTTCGCGGCGGACTTGTTCCGGATGTACGCCCGCTACGCCGAGCGGCACGGGTGGAAGGTGGAAATCTTAAGCGCTCACACCACAGGGCTGGGCGGCTACAAGGAGATCATCGCGCTCGTCAAGGGCAAGGGCGCGTATTCGCGGCTCAAGTTCGAATCCGGCGTGCACCGCGTGCAGCGCGTGCCGGAAACCGAATCGGGCGGCCGCATCCACACCTCGGCGGCGACGGTGGCGGTGCTTCCCGAGGCCGAAGAGGTGGAGGTGGAGATTCGGCCCGAGGATCTGCGCATCGAAACCTTCCGCGCGCAGGGGGCGGGCGGCCAGCATGTGAACAAGACCGAATCGGCGGTGCGCATCACGCACATCCCGACCGGCATCGTCGTTTCCTGTCAGGACGAAAAAAGCCAGCACCAAAACCGCGCCAAGGCGATGCGCGTGCTGCGCGCGCGGCTGTACGAAAAGCTGAGAAGGGAACAGGAGGCCGAGCGGGCCGAGGCGCGGCGCAGCATGGTCGGCGGCGGCGACCGCTCCGAGCGCATCCGCACCTACAACTTTCCGCAGGGGCGCGTGACCGACCACAGGATTGGGCTCACGCTGTATGCGCTGGAGCAGGTGCTGGATGGGGAGCTCGATGAGATCATCGATGCGCTGATCGCCGAGGAGCGCACGCGCATCTTGGCGGAAAGCACCGGTGAAGCGCGCGCCGAGGCTGGCTGAACTTCTGAGCGCAGGCGTGCAGGCACTGGCCGAAGCAGGCATTCCCCGCAGCGAGGCGCATCTTGAGGCGCTGATTTTGCTTGCGCAAGCGCAGGGCAAAGACAAGGCGTGGGTGCTCGCGCACCCCGAGCATCGGCCGAGCGTGGCCGAGTGCGAGCGCTACCGCGCATGGTTGCGGCGCCGGATGCAAAGGGAGCCTTTGGCCTACATCGTGGGCGAGAAGGCGTTTTTCGGGCGCCGGTTTCTCGTGGGGCCGGCGGTGCTCATCCCGCGGCCGGAAACGGAGTGTGTGGTGGAGGCGGCGCTTGGCTGCATCCGCGCGCATCGCGCGCCGCGCGTGCTGGATCTGGGCACGGGCTCCGGTTGCATTGCGATCACGATCGCCTGCGCGCGCCCGGATGCCGAGGTGTGGGCGGTGGATGTAAGCCGGGCGGCGCTGGCGCTTGCGCGCGCGAACGCCCGCAGGCACGGCGCACAGGTGCGTTTTTTGCGCGGCCACTGGTATGCGGCGCTGCCGGAAGACACACCACCCTTTGACCTGATCGTGAGCAACCCCCCTTATGTCGCAGAAAGTGAGCGCACGCAGCTTGCACCGGAGCTTGGCTACGAGCCGGATGCGGCGCTGTATGCGGGGCCAGACCCGCACGCTGCATTGCGCGCGGTGCTGGAAGGGGCCGTGGACTGGCTTGCCCCTCAAGGCGCGTGCGTGGTCGAGTGCGGCGTGCACGGGCTTTTGCCGCCCCCTCGGGGGCTTGTGCTGGTGGAAGAAGTGCGGGATTTGGCCGGGCTTGTGCGCGGCGGGATCTATCGCCGCTGTTGAGGATTCGTGATACCTTTCGCACGCCAAAACGCCAAGAGGGGATGAGATGACGCAGATCCGCACGGTGTGGCTCGAAGAGGAGATGAAGAAAAGCTACCTCGATTACGCGATGAGCGTGATCGTGGGGCGGGCGCTGCCGGATGCGCGCGATGGGCTGAAGCCCGTGCACCGGCGGATCCTGTATGCGATGCACGAGCTCGGATGCACGCACGACAAGCCCTACAAGAAATCGGCGCGCATCGTCGGCGACGTGATCGGTAAATACCACCCGCACGGCGATGCCGCAGTTTACGACGCATTGGTGCGCATGGCGCAGGACTGGAACATGCGCGCCCCGCTCGTGGACGGCCAGGGCAACTTCGGCTCGATCGACGGCGATGCGCCCGCGGCGATGCGCTACACCGAGGCGCGCATGAGCCGGCTTGCCTCGGAGCTTTTGGCCGACATCGACAAGGACACGGTGGACTTCCGCCCCAACTACGACGGCTCGCTCAACGAGCCCGAGGTGTTGCCCGCGCGCTTTCCGAATCTGCTCGTCAACGGCTCGCAGGGCATCGCGGTTGGGATGGCGACGAACATTCCGCCGCACAATCTCGGCGAGGTCGTGGATGCGACGATCGCGCTGATCCGCAACCCGGAAGTTTCTGACGAAGCGCTGATGAAGCTTTTGCCGGGGCCGGACTTTCCGACCGGCGCATTCATCTGCGGGCGCAAAGGCTTGGAGAAGGCGTTCAAGACCGGCCGCGGCACGATCACGATGCGCGCCAGAACCGAGATCGAAACGCACGGCAAGCATCCGGCGATCGTCGTCACCGAGCTTCCCTATCAGGTGAACAAGGCCAAGCTCGTGGAAGAGATCGCCGCGCTCGTGCGCGACAAGAAGATCGACGGCATCACCGATCTGCGCGACGAATCCAACCGCGAGGGAATCCGCGTCGTGATCGAGCTCAAGCGCGACGCGGTGCCGGAGGTGGTGCTCAATCAGCTTTACAAGCACACGCCTTTGCAGACGAACTTCGGCTGCAACTATCTGGCGCTGTTTGGCGGCGAGCCGCGGCTTGCCGGTGTACGCGAGCTTTTGCTGCACTTCATCGATCACCGCAAAGAGGTCGTGACGCGGCGCTCGCTGTTTGAGCTCGAGAAGGCGGAGGCGCGGCTGCACATCGTCGTGGGGCTGTTGCGGGCGCTTGATCACATCGATGCGATCGTCGCGCTGATTCGGCAAAGCCCCACGCCGCAGGACGCCAAAACAGGGCTGATGGAGCAGTTCGGCTTTTCCGAGCGGCAGGCGCAGGCGATTCTGGAGATGCGCTTGCAGCGGCTGACGGGCCTGGAGCGCGAAAAGCTGGAGGAGGAGCGCGCGCAGCTTGAGGCGACGATCGCGCGGCTCAAAAAGATCCTTTCCGACGAGCGAGAGCTGCTTCGCGTGATCGAAGAGGAGCTTTCCGAGATCAAGCGCCGCTACGCCGATCCGCGGCGCACGCAGATCGTGGGCGAGGCCGGTGAGATCGAGCTTGCCGATCTCGTGCCGGAGGAGCAGGTCGTGATCACGCTCTCGCACCGGGGATACATCAAGCGCATTGCGGCCGATGCCTACCGCACGCAGCGCCGTGGCGGCAAGGGCTCGACCGCGATGCGCACGCGCGAGGAGGATTTCGTCGCGCGGATCCTTGTGGCGCATTCCCACGCGGATCTGTTGTTCTTCACCAATCAAGGGCGCGTGTTCCGCCGCAAGGCGTTTGAAATCCCTGAGGCCGGGCGCGGCGGCAAGGGGCGTGCGATCGTGAACCTCTTGGCGCTTCGCCCCGGCGAGCGGGTGAACACGATGCTTGCGCTTGAAGAGCAAACGGATGCGCGCTTTATCGTCATGGCGACGCGCTCAGGGCTGGTGAAGAAAACGCCGCTTGAGGATTTTCGCCACATCCGGTCTTCTGGTCTCATCGCGATCGGGCTTGTGGAAGGGGATCAGCTGATCGCAGCCGAGCTTTCCGACGGGCGCAAGCCCATTTTGCTCGCCTCCTCCAACGGCAAGGCGATCCGCTTTCACGAAGAGGAAATCCGCCCGATGGGGCGGAGCGCGCGTGGTGTGCGCGGCATGCGGCTCGGCGGCGAAGATCGCGTGGTGGCGATGGTCGTCGGCGGCGAGGGGTTGGACCTGCTTGCGGTTTCCGAGCGCGGCTACGGCAAGCGCACGCCGATGCGCGAATACCCGATGCAGCGGCGCGGCGGGCAGGGCGTTTTCACGCTCAAGACCGGCGCGCGCAACGGGGCGATGGTGGGGGCGGTGGCCGTCTCCGCCGAGGACGAGGTGATGCTCGCCACCGATACCGGCCGGCTCATTCGGCTGGCCGTGCGGGAGGTGCCGGTGCGCAGCCGGCACACCGCCGGGGTGAAGCTCATTGAAGTGGAAGAGGGCGAGCGCGTGGTGAGCCTCGCCCGCGTGTGTGAGGAGGACGAGGCGTGATCGACCGACGCTGGCTGCGTGATGAGGCGTTGTATGCGGAGATCACGGCCAAGCTCCGCCGCCGCGGCGAGGAATATGTGGCCGAAGGCTCCGCATGGCATCGCGCGCGGGCGCTCGATGCCGAGCAAAGGCGCCTGAAGGCGGAGCTCGATCAATTGCGCGCGAAGCGCAATCAGGTTTCGAAGGAGATCGGACGCAAAAAGGCGCAGGGCGAGGACGCAAGCGCGGCCATCGCGGAGATGAAACAGGTGGCGGCGGAGATCAAGCGCCTTGAGCAGGCGCTGCGCGAGGCCGAGGAGGCCTTTGAGGCGGCGCTTTTGGAGATTCCGAACCCGCCGCTGGATGCGGTGCCGGATGGCGCATCCGAGGACGACAACCGCGAGATCCGCCGCTGGGGCGATCCGAGGCCGGAAGGCGTTCCGCACTGGGAGATCGGCGAAAAGACCGGTTGGATCGATTTTGCGCGCGGGGCCAAGCTATCGGGCTCGCGCTTTTCCGTGCTTTGCGGCTGGGGAGCGCGGCTTGAGCGCGCGCTCATTCAGTTCATGTTGGATCTGCATGTGAGCGAACATGGGTATCGCGAAGTCTGGACGCCGGCGCTCGTGCGCGAGGCGATGCTCGTGGGCACGGGGCAGCTTCCGAAGTTCGCCGACGACCTTTATCGCATCGAGCGCGACGGGTTGTACTTGATCCCGACCGCGGAAGTGACGATCACGAATCTGCACGCCGATGAGGTGCTTCCGGAGGACGCCCTTCCGCTGCGCTACTGCGGCTACACGCCATGTTTCCGCCGCGAGGCGGGGAGCGCCGGCAAGGATGTGCGCGGCATCATTCGCCAGCATCAGTTCGACAAGGTGGAGCTCGTTTGGTTCGTGCATCCCGAGGCCAGGCTGGAAGCGCTGGAAGCGCTCGTCGGGCATGCGGAAGAGGTGCTCAAGCGGCTTGAGCTTCCGTATCGGGTCGTGGAGCTGTGTACTGGCGACCTCGGCTTTGCGGCCGAGCGGACGTTCGATCTGGAAGTGTGGATGCCGGGGCAGGGGCGGTATCGGGAGATCTCCTCATGCTCGAGCTTCGGCCAGTTTCAGGCGCGGCGCGCGAAGATCCGCTACAAGCGCGCGGGGCAAAAGCCCGAGCCTGTGGCCACGCTCAACGGCTC
>CAZTLD010000080.1:0-5350 GCA_964614395.1 uncultured Zetaproteobacteria bacterium | reverse complement strand
TGGATCACGCGCGCTTCAAACCCGCGCGCGCAGATCGTGCGCCGCTGGCCCGCCAGCGTGAAAAAGACGACCTCAATGCGCTCGGCGCGCGGCACGACGCCCACCCAATCGGGCACGGAAAGACACCCCTCTCGCCCCAACACGCGCCCCTCGGCGCGCGTGATCACCGGATCCAGCATCACAAGCCTGCCGTGGTTCACGCACGGATAGCGGCTTTGAGACGCATCCACGATCACGATCCGCACGGCCTCCCCGATCTGCGGCGCGGCGATCCCCACCCCGTGCCCTTCCGCCTCAAGCGCCGCCATCAACCGCTCGGCAAGCGCCTGATTGTCCGCTTGCGGCCGATCCAGCGCGGAGGCCGCGCGCACGCGCAGCCGCGGATCGGGATGCACCAAGATCTTCGGACGGCTCACAGCGGCTCCGCCGGCGCAATCGGCGAGACCTCCACCTGCACGCCCAAGCGTTTGCCGACCTCGTCCAGCCGCGCCGCGATCGCCTCGCGCCTGCCGCTTGTGGCCACATCCAGCACCATCATGTAGCGCGGCTGCGGCTCGCCGTGAACGACTCGCGTGGCCATGTCCACGATGGAGCCTTCTTCGGCCGCGATCGCTTCGGCCACCGCGTGCACGATCCCGACGCGATCCGCGCCCTGCACCGAGATGCGCAGATCCGCTTCCGGCGGTTCGGCCTCGGCGTCGGCGCCTTCCGCTCGCGCCAAGTGCACGTCCAGCCCCGTTTGCCGCTCCAGCTCCGCCAGCGCCGCCGCAAGCTCCGAAAACGAAACCCCTTGAGGGGCGCGCACCCACATCATCACGACGAATCGGCCGCGCAGCGTCGTCATCGTCGAATCCTCGATGCTCACCGAAAGCGGCACGAGCGCCGCGGCCAAATCGCGCACGATGCCCGGCCGATCGCGGCCGGAGACGGTCACCAACGCATACATCGCCCTTCCCTCACCACTGGCCCGCCATCGCCGCAAGCCGCGCCCGCGCATCCGCAATCGTGCGCACGAGCGCTTCCAGATGCGCCTCCTCCACGCCCGGCCCGAGGCTGACGCGGATCGCGCCGCGCGCAGCCGCCTTCGGCGCGCGCATCGCCGCCAGCACATACGAAGGCTCGTGCTTGCCGGAGGCGCACGCGGAGCCTGCCGAGACGGCGAAGCCCGCAAGATCCAGCTGCATCAGCAAAGTCTCGCCGTCCATGCCGGGCACGCCGAACATGCTCACATTGCCCACGCGCGGCGCGCCCTCACCGAAGATCACCACATCCGGAACGGCTTCCTTCAGCATCGCCTCGAAGCGATCGCGCAGCGGCGCGTAAGCGGCGAAGTCGATCCGACCGAGGGCCGCCGCAAACGCCGCCGCCGCCGGCGGATTTTCAGTGCCGGAACGACGCCCGCGCTCCTGCCCCCCGCCCGGGAATGGATCGCGCACCTTCACCCCGCGCCGCACGACGAGCGCCCCGATCCCTTTCACGCCACCGATCTTGTGCGCGGAAAGCGTGAGGTAATCCGCATCCAACGCGCCCGCATCCACCGGCACCTTCCCGAGCGCCTGCACGCCATCCACGATCACGGGCACTTCCCGCGCCCGCGCCAGCCGCACCGCTTCCTCCACCGGCTGGATCACACCCGTTTCGTTGTTCACCCACATCAAGACGAGCGCCCGAGGGCTTTCCGCCTCATCCAGCGCATGGGCGATCGCCTCCGGCGGCACGCGCCCGTTGCGCTCGGGGCGAAGCCAGCGCACGCGCATGCGCCGCCTTTCGGCAAGGCCCCGCACCGCCTCGCGCATCGACGGATGCTCGATCGCCGAGGCGATGATCTCGCCGCCCTTTGCCTCGCCGACGGCGCTTGTAAGCGCCACATGGTTGGCCTCGGTCGCGCCCGAGGTGAACACCACCGCCCCCGGCTCTGCGCCGACGAACGAGGCCAAGGCTTCGCGCGCATCCTCCAGCGCCTTGCGCGCCGCACGCCCCGCCCAATGGAGGCTCGACGGATTCGCGCCCGCCTCGCGCGCGACGCGCATAAAGCGCTCCAGCGCCTCCGGAAGCGGCGGGCAGGTGGCGTTGTAGTCAAGATAACACTTCATCTCGCACCTTGATCCCCTCCGGCAACGGCACCCGGCCGGCCGCGACATCAGCCAGCGACACCGAGGCGAGAAACCCCTCGATCAACTCTCCCAGCGCGCTCCACAGCAGGTGCGCATTGCAGCGCCCGTCCGGCCGGCAGCCTTCGGGGCGGTTGCCGCAGGCCGTGATCTCCAGCGGCTCGTCCACCGCGCGGATGATCTCGGCGATCGCAATCTCCTCCGCGGGCCGCGCAAGCCGATAGCCACCGCCGGGGCCGCGCATCGCGTAGGTGAGCCCGGCGGCGCGCAACCGCCGGAACAGTTGCTCGAGATACGACAGCGACAGATGCTGCCGTTCGGCGATGCTGGCAAGCGGCACGGGCCCTTGTTGGCCATGCACGCAAAGATCGAGCATCGCCGCCACCGCATAGCGTCCCTTGCTGGTCAGCCGCATGCGCCCCTCCTTCGCCAACACAAGCAGCCTACGAAAAACCCCATGTGAAGATCAAGAATGGCGTGCGGCAAGCTCAGCCCGGATGCGCATCGCGGCCTTGCGCGGATCCTCGGCGCGCAGAATCGGCCGGCCGACCACGATCCAATCCACGCCCGCGCGCGCCGCCTCTTGCGGGGTGGCCACGCGCGCCTGATCGTCGAAAGCATCTTGCGGCAAACGAATGCCCGGCGTGATGATGTAGCCATCCGGCCAGAATCGGCGCACAGCCGCGGCCTCCCGCGCGCTGCACACCACGCCATGCAAACCCGCCTTGCGTGCGGCCTCGGCATATCCCAAGACCACGCGCTCCGCCTCTTGGGGAGGCATGGCTGCGCTGGTGAGCGCCGTCACCGCCACCACGCGCACGCCGCTTCCTTGCGCGGCCTCGGCGGCACGGCGCATCATCGCCTCGCCGCCTTGCGCGTGCACATTGACCACATGCACGCCGAGCCTCGCCGCCGCCTCCACGGCCTCGGCGACGGTATTCGGGATGTCGTGAAACTTGAGATCCAGAAACACGAAGTGCTCGCGCGCCAGCGCCCGCACAAAACGCGGCCCCTCGGCAACGAACAGACGAAGCCCCACCTTGAAGCCGTCCACGACGCCGCTTGTGGCCGCCACCATCGCCTCGGCTGCCCGCGCATTCGGCAGATCCAGCGCCAGCATCAGGCGGGTACGCATCCCAGCTCCCGTTCGATCGCTCGCATCGTCCCCCAGCGACGACACTGCGGGCAGCGCCAGCGCAGCTCCCGCAGCACCAGCCCGCACTGCGCGCATCGCCAGTTGCCTTCCGAGGCGCGCCACTCGCGCGCCCAGCGGGCGCCCTCGCTCTCGCCGGTGATCGCCGACCAGCGCAGCCACCCGCGCAGCGTTTGCGGCTGAAAGCCCGCGGCCTTGAGCACCTGCCGCGCCCGCGCGCTTTCGGCAGCCTCTGCCCAGCCCAGCCACTCCACCTCGCGCAATTCATCTTGGGCTTCTTGCAGCCACGCCTCCACCGCCTCCGGCGCCAAGCGCTCGGCGAGCGCCAGCGCATAGGGCAGACTCGCGCGCGCATGCGTCTTCCATTGATCCAAAATCTCGGCCGCGGCCTCGGGCTCCACCGACAGCTTCACCTCCCACCCCAGTCCGCAGCCCGGATACACCGAAAGCGCCTCTTCGGCCAACGCCTGCGCCTTTTCGCGCTCGGGGAGCGCCGCCGCCAGCGAAGCGCGCACAAACGCCTCATGCGCCGCATCGCGCTCGCCTCGCACCTCGCCGATGCGCCGCAGCACGGAAAGCGCCGCCTCCCATTCGCCCGCATCTTCGTGGATCGCAAGCATTCCCTCCAACGCGGGCAAATGGTCCGGCTGCAGCTCGAGCACCGCGCGGTATTGCTTCAGCGCCCGATCAAGAAAGCCGCCGGCGTGAAAGTCGCGCGCGAGCGCCCAGTGCGCGCGGAAACGGATCTCCGCATCGAGCTGCGGGCGTGCGAGCACGCTTTGGTGGATACGCACGGCCCTCAGATACTCCCCGCGCGCGCGGAAAAGATCGCCAAGTGCGAGATATACCTCGGCAAGCTCCGCGCCGTGCGTGCGCGCCACCTCCACCAGCTCATGCAGCGCCCTGTCCGGATCCTCGGCGACGAGATAGTGAATGCCCCGCACAAGCGGCCGGATCGCCGCATCGGGGTCGGGCCTTGAGTCATCCTCCGCCGGTTCCGACGGACGCACGAAAACCGCGACCAGCACCACGATCGCGGCGACGGCAACGACCGCCCACAGCGCGCTCATGGCTCGTCGCGCAGCGGCAACGTGCGCAGGTTGTGCACCTCTTCACGCAATCTTGCGTTTTCCTCGCGAAGCCGCGCAATCTCCCGTTTGTGCTTCTTTCTGGAAATGTTCATGGCGAGAACGCCGGCAACGACGCCGGCCAAAAATGTCAAAAAGACAACCGAATACAGGGGAATATCAAGCACCAACCCGAAAATGGACAAAGGAACATCGGCCTTGTTGTCGGCGGCGAACTTGCCCGCGGCGATCGCCACCACCGCGACGATGGCGAGATTCAGCCAGTTCGCGCTACCCACCGCCGTTCAAAAGCGCCTTCAGTTCCTTGCCGGCCTTGAAGTGCGGCGTGCTCTTCGCGGGCACGAACACCTGCGCGCCGGTTTTCGGATTGCGGGCGATGCGTGGCGCGCGCGTGCGCACCGAAAAGCTCCCGAAGCCCCGCAGCTCCACCCGCTCGCCCCGCGCCAAGGCCTCGGCGATCGTATCAAAGATCACCTTCACGACGAGCTCCACATCCCGCCGGGTGAGCTCCGGGTGTTTCGCTGCAATCCTTCGGATCATCTCCGAGCGGTTCATCGCCCCTCCTCCAGCAGCCGCTTGAGTTGTTCCGCAAGCGGATTGGGGAGCGCCCCTTCCCCTTCCCGGCTCAAGCGCCGCAGCGCCTCGCGCTCCTGCATCCGCTCATGCTGGCGAACGGAAATCACGACGCGACGTCGGCGACGGTCGGCTTCAATGAGCCGCGCCTCCAATTCCTCGCCCTCGGCCAGCTCGCGCCCTTTCGGGATCTCCCGACGCGGCAGAAAGGCGACGACCCCAGGGGCGAGTTCCACCTGCGCACCCGCCTCGTCCACCGCGCGCACGACGCCGCGCACCGTGCCGCCTTTTTGCGCGCCTTTGAGAAACACCTCCAGCGGATCTTCCTCCAGCTGCTTGACGCCGAGCTGAATGCGGCCCCGGGCCACATCCACGCCCAGCACCACGCACTCCAGCTCGTCGCCCACCTGCACGCGCGCAAGCGC
>CAZTLD010000079.1:0-5432 GCA_964614395.1 uncultured Zetaproteobacteria bacterium | reverse complement strand
TGCGCGCTGCGGGCGGCTTGATCGCGCGACGATCACAGCACCGGCGATTCGGCTGGCGGAAGAAGGCTTCGTCGTGAACGCGCGGCTTGCGCGGATGATCCGCTTTCGGCGGCAGGCGTTCAACGAAGCCGCGCGCCGCACGTTCGACAAAAGGCTTGGCGAGCGCATCGTGCAGAAGGCGCTCGCGCAGACGCTCAAGCGCTACGCGCGCTTTGGCGCGCGCGACTTCTACCGCGGGCGCACCGCCCGGCTGCTCGTCGCCGACCTTCGGTGCGCGGGCGGCTGGATCACGATGCAGGATCTTGCGCGCTACCAAGCCAAGTGGCGCAAGCCGATCACGTTCCGCTGGCACGGGATGCAGGTGATCAGCGCCCCATTGCCATCGAGCGGCGGCATGACGCTTGCGCACATGTTCGGGCAACTAGCGCACGACGAACCGATGCGGCTTGCGGAAGATGCGCGCGTGCACCTGCTCGTGGAGGTGATGAAGCGCGCCTATTTCGACCGCAACCGTTTCTTGGGCGATCCGGATTTCGTGCCGATCCCGCGTGACTATCTCGATCCGGCGCGGCTTTTGCGCCTCAGGCGCTCGATCGATCCGATGCGCGCAACCCCTGCCGCCGCCATTGGCCGCATCGCGCCTCCGTCCGGCCAGGGCGCGGACACGACCCACCTTTCCGTGCTCGATCGCGACGGGAACATCGTCTCGGCCACGCTTTCGATCAACTATCCGTTCGGCTCGGCGTGGCTTTCGCCGCGCACGGGCATCCTTTTGAACGACGAAATGGACGATTTCGCGCTCGGCCGCCCGAACGCCTACGGGCTCGTGCAGGGGCGCGCGAATAGGCCAGCGCCGGGCAAAAGGATGCTCTCCAGCATGACGCCGACGATCGCGATCGACGGCGATCGTGTGTTCGTCGTCGGCACCCCGGGCGGGTCGCGCATCATCACGATGGTGTTTCTGGCGCTATTGCGTTTCCACGCGGGCGGAAATCCGAAGGATTGGGTTGCTGCGCCGCGCTTTCATCACCAGCACCTGCCGGATCGGATCCAATACGAGCCGCAAGCCTTCGACGAAGCTACAAAAGCGAAGCTGCGCGCGCGCGGGCACCGGCTCCAGCAGGTGCGCCGCTACGGCAACATGCAGGCGATCCTTTGGAACCGCCGCACCGGCGAAGTCCTGGGGCTTTCCGATCCCCGCGGCCGCGGGGCATCCGTGCGCGTGCGATGATCAGCTTCGCTCTTCGACCAGCGAAAGCTGCGGCGCGCAGGAATGGTTCGGATAGGTCGGCCAGGTGGGCACATAGTGTTCGGCTTGGTCGCCCCAGCATGCCCAGCCCGGCCGCGTCCCGCGCGCGAACAGCTCGATGCGCGGCGGCGGGCTGCACTTTTCGATGATCTCGTATTGCTCATCCGGCTTGCGGCTGTGTTCACGCTTGCGCGCGACGATGATGTTCGGCATCGAGCGCGCGGGGGCGAGCGTGCGCGCCCGCTTGCCGCGCACCCCGAAGAGCAAAAGCTCCGTCACATTCCGAAAATAGAATCCCACGCCGCGTCGGTCGGGGCCGCCATCCTTGCGCACCTTGTACCAGACGATGTTCGTTTTGTAGGTGAAGCCCCAGTGCTCCATCACCTCCAAGCCCTCGCGCAACAGCGCATTCGGCACCCACAGGTAGAGATGCGCGACATCGTTCACGATCGCCGCCACCGGCAAGTCCTTGATCTCGCGCAGGCTCATCGTGCGATAGCGATGCAAGCGCTTGTGCTCCGGAGCCATCTTCCCCGTGCGGTTTTGGAACTGCCACGGGGGATCGGCAAGCACAGTCGCGAACTTGCGGCCTGCTGCGAAACGGAGCAAATCATCCGCCGCGCTCATCGCGCCCCTCCGCTTCCTCGTAAAGTTTCTTCGTGATCCCGATGACGAGGATCGGGCAACCACCGCCTCCGCCACCGCGAATGCGGGGCAAAAGCTTGGACATGTGCGTCGTGGAAGCGCCGAAGGATTGGCCTCGGCCAAGATTGTTGAAAATCTCTTGCAGATCGTCGCAGCGCGTGATGATTACGCCCACGCTGATCGCCCGAAGATCGAACAGCAGGCGAAAGTTGTTGAGATCGCGATCGAAGAACGGGTCTTTGTTGTTCCACTCGATCTCCACGGCCACGCGATTGCGATAACAATCCACCTTGTGCGTCGGCGAGTTCATCGTGCGATCGTCCACGACCATGCGCGTGCGAAACTGCTTCTCCCGCCACCCGCGCTCATAGAGGAATCCATCGATGAACTCGGAAACCGCCGACTTGCGCCCGCCCGGGCGCGCGATCCATTCCCGCCGAAGCCGGAACGCGCGCAAAAGATCCACGATGTCTTGCCATTCGTCCGGAAAGTCCGTGCGCAGGATCGCGCACGCGTGCTTCCATTCGTGCAGCTCGTAGCGGTCGCGGATATCCTCGGGGAAAAGCTCAATCCCCATCTAGCGGCTGGCCTCGTTGCGCACAATGTCGCCGACATGCACCGGCGCCGTAGCGGTGCGCACGATCGCGATGGATGCGCGCTTCTGCGGCACGAGCACCATGATCTCGGCGATCTTTTCCTCGGGCAGGCGCACGTCTTCGCGCGTGGCCACGTCTTCGACGGTGCGCCCGCGCTGATGCACCGAAAGCACCACGCCCGGCTGCATGCCGTCGGCCGTGCCGAGATCAATGCCGATGACCTGGTTCTGGCCGGCCTCGGTGGCGTCGTCGCGGATGTAGAGCACGCGCCCTTCGATGTCTCCGGCCAGGAACTTCGGCGCAAGCTTCGGCGGGATCAGGTGCGCAGGCTGAAGCCGATCGCCGCGCTGGATCTCGGCAAAGGATTCCACGATCACGGCGCGCCACACATCCCCTTTCCCGCGCGAGAGGATCTTCGCGCGCCCCAGATGCATCACGAGCACCCCGACCGGCTTTTTCGTCTCAGGATGATAAAGCGTGCGGCTCGGGCGGAAGATGTCGAACAGCGCACCAGGCTTGGCCGGCTTTTGCAGGCGCACGTAGATGCGGTCGTCCGCGCCGAAGTTCAGCCGCTCGTCCTCGGCGTCCAACACATGCCCGGCCGCCGCAAGCTCTTCCGACGAGAGGATGAAATCCTGCCTTTTGCGCGCGTGCACGATCACCGAGGTCTCCACCGGCTTTTCCAGGCGCTCGACCGGCTTTTCCACCACCTTCGGCCGCAGGTGCACGATGCGCAAACCGCCCGTTTGCTTGGCCCGTTCGTCAAACCAGATGCGATCGCCCGGATAGATCAGATCCGGATTCGTGATGTAGAGGTTCTTTTCCCAAATCTTGATCCACTTGTGCGGATCCTTGAAGAAATGCTTGGCGATGTCCCAAAGCGTGTCGCCAGGCTTGACGATGTAGGGCTGCGGCACATTGGGCTTGAGATCCTCCTTCGTCGGCATCGCAAGCTCGTCCGCCGACGCCGCACCCACGCACAATACCATCACCCAAAGCCATTTGCGCATCGCGCACCCCCTTGCCTTATCGCACTATGGACGGCGACCAAGATTAGCGCAACTCGGCCTCGCGGGCGGCGCGATCCTGCGCGATCGTCGGCTCCTCGCCGCGCCGAAGGCGTGCGATATTGTCGCGATGCCGGATCGTGACGAAAACCGCGGCGACGAACGCGAACGCGACCAAAGCCGGCGTGGGATGCAACGCCCACGCGAGCAACGGCAGGCTCCAGGCCGCCATCAGGGATGCGACCGACACGATCCGCACCCGCCACAGTGCCGCAAGCCACACCGCAAACGCGACCGCCGCCACCGCCCACGCCCACGGGATCAACACGCCGAACATCGTCGCGACACCCTTGCCGCCGCGAAAGCGCAGCCAAACCGGAAACAGATGCCCCAAAAACGCGCCACCGGCCGCCGCCGCCCACACGACCTCAGAGATGCTCATTTGCTTTGCGATCCAAACCGCCGCCGCCCCCTTCCCCACATCCAGCGCAAGCGTGAGCGCTCCCGCCTTGCGCCCCGCGGTGCGCAGCGCGTTCGTCGCGCCAATGTTGCCGCTGCCGACCTGCCGCGGATCACGGCCGGAAAGCGCGCGCGTGATCAAAAGACCGAACGGGATCGCGCCCAGCAGATAGCCGACGAGCGCCGCAAAAGCGACTTTCAAGCCTCGCCCTCGCCTCCGGCGAGCATGTTGCGGTAGCGCCGGCGGGCGTCGTCGAAACGGCGCTGCATCCACTCCGCCTGATGGCCGTGGATGAATGTCGGCAGCACCTCAGCAAGCCGCGCAGGATGCCCGTAGCGCGCGGGGAAGGGATCGCCGGTGGCGACGTTGTCGTGCCGAAGCAGCTCCAGTTGATCGAGCGTGATCGGCGGGCGCGGCAGCCACTCGGCAAGCGACGCGATGAAACGCGCGATCCCATCGCCCACGCGCACGATGCGCCGCTTGAGCCCTAGCTCGTCCAACACGATGCGCGCGATTTCTTCAAGCGAAAACACCTCAGGCCCGGCAAGCTCGATCGTCTCGCCGATCGCCTGCTTGTCCGCCGGCATGCGCGCGAGCGCCCGCGCCACATCCTCCACCCACACCGGCTGCATCTTCGTCTCCGCGCCGATGAGCGGCAGCACCGGCAGCCGCTGGGCCAACCGCTTGAGCCGCGTGATGAATCCGTCGCCGGCGCCGTAGATCACGGCCGGACGCACGATCGTCCAATCGAGCCCTGACGCGCGCACGCGCGCCTCGCCCTCAAGCTTCGTGCGTGCATAGGCCGAATCCGGCACGCGATCCACGCCAAGCGCCGAGACATGGATGATTCTCCGGATCCCGAGCCGCTTCATCGCCTCAATCGTGCGCTCCACACCCTCAACATGCGCGCCTTCAAAGGTTTGCCGGCCCTTCTCGTAGAGCAATCCCACGAGGTAGTAGACGACATCCGCGCCTGCCAGCGCCGCCTCCAAGCCCTTGCCCGTGATCGCGTTGGCCGGCACAAGGCGCGTTTGATGGATCAGCAGATCCCGCGCGCGATGCGGACGGCGGCAGGCGATGCTCACGCGCACCCGCGCACTCGTCAGCCAATGGGTGAGCGCGTGCCCCAGAAACCCGCTTCCGCCGACCAACGCAGCCCGACGATACCGCATCACTCCCTCCCTTGGCCTTAACTCTGCGCCAAAAGCTTGCGTGCGTCAGCCCTTCGGGGGCAAATCCGGCCCGATCAACACCGCCACCCAGCGCGTGCGCGCATCCGCTTCCAGCGCAAGCCGCACGATCATCGTCAGCGGCGCAGACAAAAGCATCCCCACCGGCCCCAGCACCCAGCCCCAGAACACCATCGAAAGGAACACGACCAGGGTGGACAGCCCCACCTCCCTTCCCATCAGCCTCGGCTCAATGAAGTTGCCGATCACGAGGTTGATCACAAGGTAGCCTGCTGCGACGACCAA
>CAZTLD010000078.1:0-5437 GCA_964614395.1 uncultured Zetaproteobacteria bacterium | reverse complement strand
GAGCCTAGGCGATTGGTCGAAAAGAAGCCTTCGGGAATCGGCTGGGCTGATGCGCGCCTTGCGAAGCGCAGAGGCAAAGCGGGGCGCTTCCACGAAAGGCGCGCGCGATGCTTGCAGGCGGCGCTGGAAGCTGCGTCCACGTCGCCAGAGCTTGCGCGCCCTGCGAAAAGGCGCAGGCGCTGCATGCGCAGCAGGCCATCTCGCAACCGGCCGGCATCGAAGAGGTTTTGCAATGCGCATGCGCGGGCTCGAACCCGGACGGCTGGCTGCACGCAGGCGCGTCAGTCGCCGCAAACAGCGCCGCCGCAAAGACGAAAACGCCAAGCCAAGCGCGCATGAGCCGAACGATCACCCGCGCGCGGGAATCCCTCAAGCGTTCACAAGCGCCTGCATCTGCGCATCCGCCCACGCGATCGCCTCGTGATAAAGATGGGCGGTTTCCATCAGGCTCAGCACGCGCCCCTCGTCCAGATGCTTGAGCACCTCGTCCCACCGCCCCCGCTCCAGCGCCTTCGCTGCGGCCAGGCGCTTGCCGAGCCGGCTTTTCGGATCGAGCAGCCCCGCGCGCACCTCGTCAGCGACCGGAAGATCGGCGATCGCCTCTTCCATCGGCTGATCCAGCATCGCATCCAGCACCGAAAACAGCCCGACCAAGAAGTCATCGCCGGTTTCGGCGTCGCCCGCGCGCCGCGCGAAAAGCTCGCCGAAGCGGGCGCGCACGAGCGCCGTGCGCACGAGCTCATCGGGTTTGCGTTGCGCCAGCGCGCTCAGCGCCACGAGGCTCAACCAGCGGCGCGTGCGCACGAGCCCCAGAAGCGCCAGCGCCTGCTCGATCGTGCTCACGCGCGCGCGCAACCCGAACGCCGGCGCATTGATGTAGCGCAAAAGCCGATAGCTGAGATCGGGATCGCTGCGCACCGAGGCCGCCAGTTCCTCGGGGCTTTCCGCCCGCCAGGCGTCGGCCAGAACCTTGAGCACATGGGCGTTGGCCTGAGGCGCACGCGCACGGACGCGCTCAGGCTTCTGGAAAAACGCGCCGGCAAAGCCCTGCGCGCCCCATTCCTGCATCTGCATGGCCGTCTCGTAGTCGTCCACACCATCCGCAAGCCACTTGCGCCCGCGCAACGCTTCCCGCCACCCTGCGTCGCGAGCCTCGCTCGCATCCACCGCCCACCACCGGGGCGCATGGCCTTCAAGCGCTTCAGGCGTTGAAGGACGGACGATCAGGCCCAGATCCGGGGCCGCCCCGGCCACGGTGCGGAGAAAGGCCGCATCCGCGTGCTCCAGCCACACGCCCACCCCGATGTCGGCCAAGCCCGCCAAGGCCTCGGCGTGTTCGGCGGCCACGGAGGCCGGAAGCTGCAGGTAGCCCTCCAGCGGGCCGGTGAGATGCCCCACGCCTTGCGCCAGCACCGCATCGAGCACCGAAGACCATCCCCGATCGCGTCCTTCCGTCCACGGAAGCAACAGATAGCCGAACACGCGCAGTTCGCGGTTGAACAGCGGCTTTCGCCCGATCAGCAACCCTTCCGCCATCGCGCCCTCCTTTGCTCATCCGTAAGCAAAACCTCTGCCAGTTTTGCGGGACCACGCGCACGAAAAAGGGCGGGCCCAAGGCCCGCCCAGTTTTGCGCTGCGCCGAGGCTCAGCCGCCCATGCGCGGATCTTCTCCCGGAAGAAACGGGGGCGGGCCATCGTGCCCGGTGCCCGGCCGCCGCCCCATCGGGGGATGGCGATGCCGACGCAACTCGTTGAAGCGTTTGCGCTGCTCGGGCGTGAGGATCTTCGCCACCTTGGCGCGCACCCGAGCCTGATGCATTATCATCCGCTCCACCAGCCTGCCCGTTTCAGCCGCCAGCCGCTTGGCCCGCTCCAGATAGTCGGGGCTTGCGGGATCGAGCCGCTCCAGCGCCTCGCGGTTGTCCTCCATCGCATCGCACAGCTTCAGCATCTCCTCGCGCGCGGCGCGATGAATCCGCTTGAGCTGCTCGCGCTGCGCGTCGGTGAGGTGAAGCGCCTCGGCCAGCCGATGGATGGCCGGGCCGCGATGCCCGCAACCGTGCTTTTCCCAAGCCAGAGCATGCTGGGCGCTCGCGCTCAGGGCCAGCGCCCCTCCCAAGGCAAGCGCCCACAGCCGCCCTGCGTTCATGGATGATGCCATCGTCGCCTCCTTGTGGTGGATTTCGGCGCCCCGCGCCGATGTGCGAAGTTTGGACGGCTTAATGCAACGTTGTGTTGCGCTTGCGCAACGGTTTGAAAACGCATGTAAACGTTGTGTAAACAGGCGCGCTCTCCCCTGTCGTGGCCCGCCTGAGTTGGCAGGATAAGCCCATGCGCATCCTGCTCGTGGACGACGACACCGAGCTCACCGAGCTGCTCGCGCGCTTCCTCACCCAAGAAGGGTTCGAGGTGGTCACCGCGCCCGATGGCGCGCGGGGGCTTGAGGCCGCGCGAAGCGGCCGCTTCGATCTGATGGTGTTGGACGTGATGATGCCGGATCAAAGCGGCATGGATGTGCTGCGCGCGCTGCGCGCGTTCTCGGATCTTCCGGTCATCATGCTCACGGCGCGCGGCGACGAGATGGATCGCATCATCGGGCTTGAGCTGGGCGCGGACGACTACCTTCCCAAGCCCTGCAACCCGCGCGAGCTTGCCGCCCGCATTCGCGCCGTGTTGCGGCGGACTCGCCATGCCCCGTCGGCATCCGCAAATCGGCCGCGCTTGATCGGCACGCTCGAGTGGCACCCGGCATCCCGACGCGTGCTGGAGCAAGGCCGCGAGATCCCGCTGACCTCGACGGAGTACGAGATCCTAGCCTGCCTGATGTCGCACGCGGGCGAAGTGGTGCGCAAAGAGGATCTGAGCCGCGAGGCTCTAGGCAAGCGCCTCGGCCCCTTTGATCGCGCGCTGGATGTGCACATCAGCCGCATCCGCAAGAAGCTTGCGCCGCTTCCCAACGGCGAGCCCCGCATCAAGACCGTGCGCGGCGTGGGCTGGATGCTGGTGGTGGAGCCGTGAGGCTGTTCTGGAAGCTCTTTTGGGCGCTCACGGCGGCCTTTCTCGCCATCGCCGCCGTCTCCTCTTGGCTGGGCCACCAGTGGCTGGCCTCCTCGCAGCACGCCGCCAGCCGGCTCGAGCTTTTGGAGCAACTGGGAGACGAAGCGCCGCGTTTCTACTTGGAGGGCGGCCCCGGCATGCTGGGGCGGTGGCTGCGCCGCACCGGGCGGCGCCACCACGCCCGTCTGTTCCTGCTCGACGCCCGCGGCGTGAACCTTTTGCCGCATCCGTTGCCGCCGGAGCTGGAAGCATTCGTCCGGCGCGCGATAAAAGACCCAAGCCCCCGCCGCCATATCCATCCTCCCTTCATCGCTTCGATCCGCCCGATCACGGTCGAGGGACGGCGCTTCTTTTGGCTTGCGGCGACCCGCCTGCCGCCGGAGGCGGTGCGGGAAAGCCGGCGTCAGGTGCTGCTGCTGCGCGCAGTCCTTTCGCTTGCGGCCATCCTCCTGCTTTCCTGGGCGCTTTCCCGCATGTTCGTGCGACCGATCCTCGGGCTTCGCCACGCGGCGACTCGGCTCGGAGAAGGCGATCTCCACGCGCGGTTGCCGCAAGAGCTCACCCGCCGGAGAGACGAACTGGGAGAACTTGCGCGCGCGTTCAACCGGATGGCCGAGCGAATCGAGCGGTTGATCGAAAGCCAGCGCCGTCTGTTGCGCGACATTTCGCATGAACTGCGCTCGCCGCTTGCGCGCCTGCAGGCGGCGCTGGAGCTTGCGCGCCGCGCCCCCGAAGGCCACGGCCGAGAGGAGCTTGCGCGCATCGAACGGGAAGCGCAGCGGCTCGATGATCTGATCGGCGAAGTGCTGGCGATGAGCCGGCTGGAACACGAATCGCCCACAGACCACGCCGAGCCCGTGGACATGATCGCGTTGTTGAAGGAAGTGGGCGCCGATGCCGCCTTCGAGGCCGAGGCCCACGGCAAACGACTGCGCTATGCGTTGGAGGCCGAACGCGCCGTCGTTCGTGGCAACCGGAAATGGCTTGCGCGCGCGTTGGACAATGTGCTGCGCAACGCCATCCGCCACACCCACGAGGGGACGGCGGTGGAGGTGGCAGCTCGCCTCCGCGACGAGCGACTGACGATCGAGGTGCGCGATCACGGCGACGGGGTGGACGAGCGCGCGCTTGCGCGCTTGTTCGAGCCGTTCTACCGCGCTGAAGGCGCAGGCAGGCAAGGGCACGGCTTGGGGCTTGCTATCGCGCGCCGAGTCGTTGAAGCCCACGGCGGACGGATCGAGGCCGCAAACGCCCCGGACGGGGGCTTGGTCGTCCGGATCGATCTGCCATTGACCCGCCCCTGAACCCCAACACCTGGCAGCCCCTTGGTTGCGCTCCGTCCAGGCGCTTCTAGGCTGAGGCTCGTCATGCACTACGACGCCGACGAGATCGCGCGCTTCGATGCGCTGGCTGAAGAATGGTGGGATCCGCACGGCCGCTTCTGGCCGCTGCATGCGATCCAGCCCGTGCGCATGGCGTTTCTTGAGCAGCACATCGGAAACCTCGATGGCCTTGCCGTGCTTGATGTCGGTTGCGGTGGCGGAATTTTGACGGAGGCGTTGGCGGGCAAGGGGGCGCGGGTCGTGGGTATCGACCGTGCGGAAAAGGTGCTGGCCGTCGCGCGCCGCCATGCTGAGCAGCAAAATCTGAGCATTGAGTACGCGCTTGCCGATCCGATCGCTTGGGCTGAAAAGCACCCCGAGCAGTACGATCTCGTGTGCGCGATGGAGCTTTTGGAGCATGTGCCGGACCCGGAGGCGGTGATTGCGGCCTGCGCGCGGATGCTCAAGCCCGGCGGGTGGTTTGCGTTTTCCACGATCAACCGCACGCCGAAGGCGTTCGCGTTCGCGATCGTGGGCGCCGAGTATATCCTCGGCTGGCTTCCGCGCGGCACGCATCGCTATGAGAAGTTCATCCGCCCGAGCGAGGCCGCTTGGGCCTGCCGGCGCGCGGGGCTTGCGATGCAGGCGCTTTCCGGGATGTGTTATCAGATCACGCGCCGCCGATTCACGCTTTGCGACGACCTCTCCGTCAACTACTTGGGCTTGGCGCGCAAGCCCTGATCTTGGGGATCGCCGCCTGCTCCGCCGAGGCGATTGAGCTTTCGGCGGACCGGATCGTGCACCTGCCGGACGGGCGCGTGCGCGCCATCGGCCATGTGCGCGCGGTGCGCAGCGAACAGCGCGTGCTCGCGCACCTTTTCGCCGAACCCCTGGATGATACGCGGATCCTCGCCTTCGTGGCCTTCTTCGCCGAGCCTGCGCATACCCTTCACGCGCGCAGGCTCATCTGGATCCGCACCGAAACCGGCTGGCGGATCGCGGAGGATGCGCCGCTTCATCGCGAGGCCGCGATGTTCGACGGCGGCAGCGCCCGCGGC
>CAZTLD010000077.1:0-5474 GCA_964614395.1 uncultured Zetaproteobacteria bacterium | reverse complement strand
CAAGGCCTTCGCGCCACGCCGCAGCGCATCGCCGCGCTGCAATGGCTGCGTGCACGGCGTGCGCACATCACGCCGCAACAGTTGCGGGCGGCGCTTTGTGCGCGCTTTCCGACGCTTTCGCTCAATACCGCCTATCAGATGCTCGCGCAGTTCGCCGATGCCGGCTTCGTGCAGCCGATCGCGATCGGCGGGCGCGTGTGGTTCGACACGAACACGAGACCCCACGCCCACCTGTTCTGCACCCGCTGCCGGCGCATCGTCGATGCCGAATCCCCGAAGCTTTCGCCGCCATCCGCCGAAGGCTGGCGGTTTTCCGCGTTCGTATTGATCTGGGAAGGCCTCTGCCCTCAGTGCCGATAAAAAGAAGGCCGGGCGCGTGCTTCGGAGGGAGGGGAGGAGGGGAAGGACGGCGCCCGGCCCTGGGAGTTGACAGCTGTTTTATAGACACACTTGTCTCCGTTTTCAACTGCGCATGATGCAGCGAAGCGCCAGCGCCACCGCATAGGCCGACGCGCGCGCGCGCACCTCGGCACGCCCGCCGGGAAAGCGCACGCAGACGCTCTCGGCATGCTGCCCCAACGCGGCGGCGAACCATACCGTGCCCACGGGCTTCTCGCGCGAGCCGCCCCCCGGCCCTGCGATGCCGGAAATCGCGACACACACGCGCCTTCTGCCCGCGCCAGCCCGCGCCATCGCCAAGACCACCTCACGGCTCACCGCGCCGTGTTCTTCGAGCGCAGCAGCCGGCACCTTGAGCAGCGCGCGCTTGGCCTCGTTGGCGTACGCCACCCAGCCGCGATCGAGCACTTCAGACGCCCCCGGCACGCGGGCGATGCGCGCCGCCGCCATCCCCGCCGTGCACGACTCCGCGAACGCAAGCTTCAAGCCCCGCTCCCGCGCCGCGCGGATCAGCGCCTCTTCCGGCATCTCGGCACGATCGGAAACGATGATCGCATCATCAGGAAGCGCCTCGCGCGCGTCCGCAGCCACGACCCCCGGCTCGGGGCCTGCCTCGGCCTGCGGATGCACGCCGATCCACGGCCTTTCGGGGTGCACCCGCAGCGCCTGCATCCACGCCGTGCGTTCGTAAGCAAAGCCGCCGGGTGGTGCGAGCAGCACCCGCCCGTGCGGCGTCGTGTAGCACACGCCGGTGCGCGTCGGATCGGCGAGCGCCACGGATTGCGCGCCGACGACGCGCAGTCCACCTGCCTCGTCCAGCGCAAGCGCCTTGCCGTGCGCGCGCGCCACGCGCACGAGTTGCTTGGGATCGGCAACGACCAGAATCGCTCCCTTGAGCGCATCCCAGTCCACATCCGGCCAGATGCGCACACGGGCATCGCCCAGCCAGAGCCTAAGCCAGCCAAGCTCTCCGCTGGCCGCAAGCCCCTCAAGGCTTGCTTCATCCACAACGAGCCAGCTCATGCCACACCCCCGAAGGCCAGCGCCACAACCACCCCGCTCATCAGCCCCGCCGCCCAGTCGTCGAGCATCACCGCCATCCAACCGGGGCTCATGCGCTCGAGCCTTGCGATCGGCCAGGGCTTTGTGATGTCCAGCACGCGAAACACCACAAGCGTCGCCAGCGCCGCCCACAGGGTGGGACTCACCCAGACGACGAGCGCGAGCGCCGCCCACACGCCCGCCCACTCGTCGATCACGACCCACGGCGGATCGTCACCCGCCGGCACGATCCGCGCCACCGCGACCATCCCAAGCGCCAGCGCCACGCAGGCCATCGCCGCAAGCCACCATCCCGCTCCGGCCAGAAACACCGGTAACGCCATCAGCCACGCCACGAGGCTTCCCCATGTGCCCGGCGCGTAGGGAAGCCGACCGGAGCCGAATCCGGCGGCGATCCAGACGAAGGCCGCATCCATCAAAAGTGCACAAACCCCCGCCGACGCGGCTGCACCTCGCGGCCCGCGACGAACGCGCGCACGCCGCCGCCCTCCACGACGCGCCCGATCGGCGCGGCGATTTCCTCAAGAAAGCCTTTGTCCTTCGGCGCGGTGAACAAAAGCGCATAGTCCTCGCCGCCGGAGGCCACGGCCTCGATCGCCGCCTCCAATCCCACCTTTTCCACGAGCGCGCTCCATGCGGGCGTGGCGTCCAAATCAATCTCCATCCCCACGCCAGAAGCCAAGGCCACGCGCTCGGCGTCAAGCAGCAGCCCGTCGCTCACATCGATGCAACAGCGCACGCCCAGTTCTCGGAGCCGCATGCCGGTATGCAGGCGCGCCTGAGGCACGAAAAACTTGATCATCCCACCCTGCCGGCGCCCCGCCTGCCATTGCTTGAGCGCAAGGTGCGCGAGCCCCACGGGGCCTGCGAGCCACACCGTCTCGCCCACCTGCGCACGATCGCGGCGCATCGCCGTGCCCTCCGGCACCCAGCCGGCGCAGGTGAGCGCCAGCATCGCCACCGGCGCGCGGGTCAAGTCTCCGCCGGCCAGCGGCACCTCATGCGCATCAAGCGCCCGGCCTACGCCGGCGGCAAGCGCGAGCACCGCGTCCGTATCCGGCGCCCCCACCGCCGCCCACACCGCCTCGGGCTCCGCGCCCATCGCGGCGAGATCCGAAAGCGCGGCCGCCACCGCCTTGCGCGCGGCGTCTTCCAGCGGGAAATCGCTCGGCCAGTGCACGCCCGCAATGGAGGCATCGGTGCTCACCACCCACTCGTAGCCGGCGCGCACCGCATGCACCGAGGCGTCGTCGCCGATCCCCAGCCGCAGGCGCGCATGCGGCTTCGGGCCGAGCTGCGCCCATACGGTTTCGATGAGCTTGCGCTCGTCCATGCCGGGATCGTGGCAAAAAGGGCGCCGGCCCGCTAGCCCGCGGTGCGGCGCGGGCGGATGTGCAACTCGCGCCACTGCTTTTCCGTGATCTCAGAGGGCGCGCCGGTGAGCAGGCAGGCCGCCTTCTGCGTCTTCGGAAACGCGATCACATCGCGGATCGATTCCGCACCTGTCGCCATCGCCACCAGCCGATCCAGCCCGAATGCAAAGCCCCCGTGGGGCGGTGCGCCGTAGCGCAGCGCGCGCACGAGAAAGCCGAACTTCTCTTCCGCCTCCTCGTCGCCGATGCCCAGCAGCCGGAAGATGCGCGCCTGCAGCTCAGGGGTATGGATACGGATGGATCCGCCGCCGATCTCCTCGCCGTTCCAGACGATGTCGTAGGCGAGCGAACGCACCTCAAGCGGCGCATCCTCAAGACGCGCAAGATCCTCGGGGTTCGGCATCGTGAACGGATGGTGCAGCGCGACAAGCCGCTTCTCCTCGGCGTCCCACTCGAACATCGGAAAGTCCACGATCCAGACGAACGCATGCGCCTGCTCATCCAGAAGCCCCAGATCGCGCCCCACCTGCACGCGCAGCCGTGCGAGCGGCTCGTTGACGACCTCGGGCATGCCGGCGCCGAAAAACAGGATGTCGCCCGGCGCAGCCCCCACGCGCTTGAGCAGCGCGCGCACCGCTTCTTCGCCGAGAAACTTCACGATCGGCGACTGCAGCCCCTTTTCCAGATCCTGGGGGTCGCGCACCTTGATCCACGCCAAGCCCTTCGCGCCGAAGCGTCCGACGAAGGCCGTGTAGTCGTCGATCTGCTTGCGGGTGAGCCGCTCGCCCCCCGGCACGCGCAACACCTTGACCAAGCCCCCCTTGCGCGCAGGCTCGCGAAAAACCTTGAACTCCACCTCCCGCATCAAATCCGTGACATCCACGAGCTCCAGCGGGCAGCGCAGATCCGGCCGATCGGTGCCGAAGCGCGCGATCGCCTCGGCATAGCGCATGCGCGGGATGCTTTCCGGCACGATATCTTCCATTCCTGCCGCCGCCAGCATCGCTCTGAGCGCCCCTTCGGCTGTGCGCATCACGTCCTCGCGATCCACGAAGCTCATCTCGAAGTCCACCTGCGTGAACTCCGGCTGGCGGTCGGCGCGCAGATCCTCGTCGCGGAAGCAGCGCGCGATCTGGTAGTAGCGATCGAAGCCCGCCACCATCAAAAGCTGCTTGAAAAGCTGCGGGCTTTGCGGAAGCGCATAGAAGTGTCCCGGATAGATGCGGCTCGGGCACAGATAGTCGCGCGCGCCTTCAGGCGTGGACTTCGTCAGCATCGGCGTTTCGACTTCGATGAAGCCTTCGCGATCGAAGAACGCGCGCGCGGCGCGCGTGATGCGATGCCGCAGGACGAGGTGGCGCTGCATCTCGGGCCTGCGCAGGTCCAGATACCGGTAGGTGAGCCGGAGCGCTTCGTCCACGCGCTCGGCCTCATCCAGCGGAAACGGCGGCGTTTCGGCGCGGTTCAGCACCGTCATCGCATGCGCCTTGATTTCGATCTCGCCGGTCGGGATCTTGGGGTTGACCGTCTCCGGCGCGCGCGCGATCACCACACCCTCCACGTCCACGACATCCTGCTGGCGCAGCGTGTGCGCAAGCTTGTGCACCTCGGGCGTGTCCGGATGCACGACCACCTGCACCAGCCCCGTGATGTCCCGCACATCGAGGAACACGACCCCGCCGTGATCGCGCGTCGTCCACACCCAGCCGCTGATGCGCACTTCGCGTTCGATGTCTTGTTTCGTCAGCGTCCCACAACCGATGCGCTGCAACGCAGGCCTCCCTTTTGGCAAAGTCGCGCGAAGGATACGGCCTTGCCGCGAAAAAAGAAAAAGGCGCGGGAGCATCCCCCCGCGCCCTCGCAGCGATCAGAGGCTCATTTCAGCCCTTTCAGAAACGCGATCACCTTGTCCAGATCCGCGGGCGAAAGCCGCTGCGGCGGCATCTTGGAGCGCGCGGAAGGGTTGCCGGTGAACTCGCGCACCGCCGCCGTGGGATTCGTGATGAACTTGCGCAGATGCGCCTCATCCCACACCCAAGGCTCGCCCTTGATGAACTGGGCATAGGTGTAGCGGTATCCGGGCGCGCTTGCGGCCTTGCGGCCGAACACGCCCTTGAGCCCCGGCCCCACCTTGGGTTTTTCGGTGAAGTTGTGGCAGGCCTTGCAGCGCGCCTCCGGCCCAGCCCACGCACCTTGCACCATAGCCAACGCCGCCACGATCACCCCCAGCCAGATGTGCCTTCTACGCATCGCGTCCCTCCTTGGCCTTGATTTCGCGCCAGACCTCGCGATTCCACAGGCCCAGCACGATCGCGAACACCACGAGATACCCAAGCACCCACTTGCCGATCCTCAGCCGCTCAAGCTGATGCGGCTCGCCGACGAACGCCAAGAAGCTTGTCACCGCCGCCGCATCGGCCTTGATGCGCGCCTCGTCCTCCGGAGCGTGATCCAGCCAGCCGAGCGGATCGGGCATCGCGATCCGGTGGCCGGGGAAATAAAGGTTGTAGTTGCCGTCCGGCACCTTGCCGCTGGGATCGTGCGCATAGCCTAAAAGCAGCGAATAGACATAGTCCGCGCCGCCCTCGCGCGCGCGCGCGATCAGCGAAAGATCCGGCGGCACCGTGCCGTAGGCCGCGC
>CAZTLD010000076.1:0-5493 GCA_964614395.1 uncultured Zetaproteobacteria bacterium | reverse complement strand
AAAAACACGCGCTTTGTGTGCGGTTGACAAGCGATCCGGTTTCTGCCAGCAAGGCGCACCGAGCGCGCGATGCGCGCCAAACCGAGAGAGGAGGAGTGAGCGATGAGGAAGACGATGCTGGTGCTCGCGGCTGCGGCCGTTGCGATGGCGATGGCGCCGGCGGCGCAGGCAGGCGGCTTCAATGTGAAGAAGTGCAAGGCCTGCCATGCGGTGAAGAAGGACAAGGCTGGCCCTGCGTGGGAGAAGGTCGCGAAGGCCTACGGCAGCGCCGAGGCGCTTGCGGCCGTGTTCAAGAGCGGCTTCAAGGTGAGCGACCGCAAGATGATCCAGGCCGAGCCGAAGTGGAAGGGTCGGGCTGGCCTGATGACCGGCCAGTACAAGAAGCTGATCAAGGGCCACGAGGACGAGGCCGCGAAGGCGCTGTTCGACGCGGTGGCGCGCGGCAAGATCTGATCGCGCCGACATCCGGTCTCAGGGCGGCCGCAAGGCCGCCCTTCGTTTTATCGCTTGACGAAAGGGGACGCTTGCGTCAGCAACGCGGATGAGCCAAGGCCAAAGGAGGGGATCATGCGAACGCGGATGGCGATGGGTCTTGCGCTTGCGATGATGCTCGCTGCGGCGCCGGCCGGGGCGGCGGCATGGCAGAAGTGCAAGGTGTGCCACAACTTCAACGACAAGGCGAAGGTCGGCCCGGGCCTCGGCAAGGGCCCGAACGCGCCGGGCGTGTTCGGGCGCAAGGCGGGGACGTTCCCGGGCTTCCGCTACATGTTCACGCAATACATCAAGGGCGAGCCTTGGGTGTGGGACGAGGCGCATCTGCGCAAGTGGATGTGCAACGCCAAGAAGGCGATCCAGGAGTTCACCGGCGATCCGAACGCGAAGACGAAGATGCCGCCGGTCAAGATCTGCGACAAGGCGGCGCAGGACGAGGTGATCGCGAAGCTCAAGGAGATTTCGCGCTAACCGAACCCCGAAGGCGCGCAGCGGGGCGGCCTCGGCCGCCCTTTCGTTTGTTCGCCAACGGCGCATCCGGCACAATGCGCCCCCGATGACGGCCAAGATTCTCGACGGCAAGGCGATCGCCGCCCGCATTCGTGCCGAGGTGCGGGACGAAGCGCGCAAGCTTGCGGCGAAGGCGGGGCGGATGCCGGGGCTTGCGGTGATCCTTGTGGGCGACGATCCCGCCTCCAAGATCTATGTCCGCAACAAGCGCCGCGCCTGCGAGGAGGCGGGCTTCGTTTCGCATGCGCTCACGCTTCCGGCCGAGACCACGGAGCAGGCGCTGCTCGAGCGGATCCGCGCGCTTAATGCCGATCCGAGCATCGACGGGATCCTCGTGCAGTTGCCGCTGCCTTCGCAGATCAGGAGCGAGCGCGTGATCGAGGCGATCGCGCCGGAAAAGGACGTGGACGGGTTCCATCCCTACAACCTCGGCAGGCTGGCCGCGCGACGGCCGCTTTTGCGCCCGTGCACACCCGCCGGCTGCATGCGTCTGCTTGCGGAAACCGGCGTGGATCTGCACGGCGTGGAGGCGGTGGTCGTGGGCGCGTCCAACATCGTCGGGCGGCCGATGGCGCTGGAGCTTTTGCTTGCGGGCGCGACGGTCACGGTCGTGCACCGGTTCACGCGCGATTTGGAGGCGCACGTGCGCCGCGCGGAGGTGCTGATAAGCGCCGTAGGCAAGCCCGCGCTCATCCGCGGGGAGTGGATCCGGGAGGGCGCGATCGTGCTCGATGTCGGGATCACGCGTCTTGAGGACGGGCGCATCGTCGGCGATGTGGAGTTTGAGGCGGCGCGGAAGCGCGCCGCGTGGATCACGCCGGTGCCGGGCGGCGTGGGGCCGATGACGATCGCGATGCTGCTTGCGAACACGCTTCAGGCGTTCCGCCTGCGGGAGGGACTGTGAAGACGACGCCGCTTTATGAGGCACACAAGCGGCTGGGCGCGCAGTTTGCGCCGTTCGCCGGCTGGCAGATGCCGCTGAGGTATCAAAGCGCGATTCAGGAGTATTGGGCGGCGCGGGGCGACGACGGCGCGGCCCTGTTCGACGTTTCGCACATGGCGAGGTTCTTCGTCGTGGGGCCGGATGCGCTCGCCGTCGTGCAGCAGGCGACGACGAACGACGCGGCCAGGCTCCAAGACGGGCAGGTGCAATACTCGGCGATCCTGAACGAGAAGGCGGGCTTCGTGGACGATCTCACCGTGCACCGGCTAAGCGATGCGCGCTTTTTGATCTGCGCCAACGCCGGCAACCGCAAGGCCGTGTGGAGCGTGTTGCAAGGGGTTTCAGAAGGGCGCGATGCCCGCGTGGAGGATGCGACAAGCCGACTTGCCCTTCTGGCGCTGCAGGGGCCGGCGGCTGAGCGGATGCTGGCCGAGGTAGCCGCGCTTCGGCTTTCGGATCTCGGCTACTACCGCTTCATTGAAGCGAAGATCTTCGGCGAGGATGCGATCGTGGCCCGCACCGGCTACACCGGCGAGGACGGGTTTGAGATCTACATGCCGGCGGCAAGCATCGAAAGGCTTTGGGATGCGCTCATCCAAGCGGGGGCGACGCCTGCGGGGCTGGCCTGCCGAGATCTGTTGCGCACCGAGATGGGGTATGCGCTTTACGGGCATGAGATCGGGCCGGACATCACGCCGCTTGAGGCGGGGCTGATGTGGATCGTGAAGCTGGACAAGGGCGACTTTCTCGGCCGCGAGGCGCTGCTTGCGCGCATGCAGCAGGGGGTGCGGCAGAAGCTCGTGGGGTTGGTGTTGGAAAAGGGCGCGCCGCCCCCGCGCGCGGGCTATCCGGTGATGGGAGAGGGCGAAGAAGTCGGCCGCATCACGAGCGGCGCCTACTCGCCGAAGCTGGGGCGGGGCGTGGCGATGGCGTTCGTCGCCGCCGAGGCGGCGGCGCGGGAAGACTTTGCCGTTTCGATCCGCGGGCGCGAGTATCCTGCGCGGCGCGTGCGGCCGCCGTTCGTCGTGCCGCGCGTGAAGCGGGCGAAGGAGGAGGCATGATCCCGGAGCAGTTGCAGTACACGAAAGAGCACGAGTGGGTGCGGATGGAAGGCGACGTCGCCACGGTCGGCATCACCGATCACGCGCAGGAAGCGCTGGGCGACATCGTCTATGTCGAGCTTCCCGAACCGGGAAGGAAGCTCAAGGCCGGCGAGGCGTTTGCGGTCGTGGAGTCGGTCAAGGCCGCTTCCGATGTCTATGCGCCGGTGGCGGGCGAGGTGATCGAGGTGAACGAGGCGCTTTCGGAGCACCCGGAGTGGATCAACACCGATCCCTACGGCAAGGGGTGGATGGTGAAGATCCGTGCGGAGGGCGAGACGGTCGAGCTTCTGGATGCGGCCACCTACGCCACCTACATCGCCGAGTAGCCGATGCCCTATTTCGCGCTGACCGACGAAGATCGGCGGGCGATGCTTGCGGCGATCGGCGCGCCGAGCGTGCGCGCGCTGTTTGCCGACGTGCCGCAGGATGCGCTGCTGGAGCCTCGGGCGCTCAAGCTTCCGCCCGCGATGCGCGAGCCCGAGATCCTGCGCATGTTTCGCGCGCACGCGGCGGAGAATCGCGCCGCCGACCGCTATGCCTGCTTTCTCGGCGCGGGCTGCTACTGGCGGCACGTGCCGGAGGCGGTGCGCTACCTTGCTTTGCGCGGCGAGTTTCTGACCGCCTACACGCCGTATCAGCCGGAGATCAGCCAGGGCACGCTGCAGGCGGCGTTCGAGTTTCAGACCGCGATCGCGCGCCTGACCGCGATGGAGGTCGCGAACAGCTCGATGTACGACGCCGCCACCAGCCTTGCCGAGGCGGCTTTGATGGCGCGCCGCATCACGCGCCGCGATCGGATCGTGTTCGCCGGCGGCGTGCATCCGCGCTGGCGGCAGGTGGCGGAAAACTACCTCAAGCACTCGGGTGGGCAGGTGGCCGTGGTGCCGGCTGAGAGCTGGGCGACTGATGCCGCGGCCGTGGCGGAGGCGGTGGACGAGGCCACGGCGGCGGCGGTGGTCCAGTTTCCGGACGCGTTCGGCGCGGTGTTCGATCCCGCGCCGGTGCGCGAGGCTTGCCGGATGCGCGGGGCGCTGATGATCATCGTGGTGCCGGATCCGGTGCTGTGCGCGTGGCTTGCGCCGCCCGGCGAGATGGGCGCGGACATCGCCTGCGGCAGCGCCCAAGGGCTGGGGCTTCCGATGAACTTCGGCGGGCCGAGCCTCGGGTTTCTCGCAACGAAGATGCGCTTCGTGCGCCAGATGCCGGGGCGGATTTGCGGGATGACGAAGGACGCCAACGGGCGCGCAGGCTTCGTGCTCACGCTTTCCGCGCGCGAGCAGCACATCCGCCGCGGCAAGGCGACGAGCAACATCTGCTCGAATCAGCAACTGCTTGCGCTGATGGCGACGGGCTATTGCGCATGGCTGGGCGCGCGGGGGCTTGCGGCTGTGGCCAAGGCTTCGGTGGCCGCGCGCCGAAGGCTTAAGGCCGAGCTTCCCGAGGCGCTTGAGGCGGCGGCAGGGCCGCGCGCACACGAAACCGTGATCCGCTTTCCGTCGCAAGAGGCGCGCGAGCGGTTTCTCGTGGAAGCGAAGAAGCGCGAAGTGCTGGGCGGGGTGCGGCTGGAGCGGCTGATCCCTGGTGCGGACGATGCGGCGCTTCTTGTGGCGACGACGGAGATGATCACCGAGGAGATGATTGAGCGATGGATCGAGGCGGCCAAGGCGGTGCTCTAGGCGAGGCGGCCACGGGCTTGGTCTTCGAGGAGCCCGTGTGGTTTGCGTATCCGGACAAGGCGCGGGATGTTCCGCTCGGGCGGGAGGACGTCCCCGAAGGGGATCTCGCCCCGTTCGTGCGCCGCACGCGCCTTCGCATGCCGCAGCTTTCCGAGCCGGAGCTCGTGCGGCACTTCGTGCGGCTCAGCCAGTGGAACTATGCGATCGAATCGGGCTTTTATCCGCTGGGCTCGTGCACGATGAAGCACAACCCCCGACTGCACGAAACGATCGCCAATCTTCCCGGCTTTGCCGAGCTGCACCCGGAGCAGGACGACGACGATGTGCAGGGGCTTTTGCGGCTTTTGAAGACGCTGGAGGAGCTTTTGGCCGAGATCACCGGCATGGATGCGGTTTCGCTGCAGCCGGCCGCCGGCGCGCACGGGGAGCTTGTGGGGCTGTTGTTGATCCGCGCGGCGCTCGATGCGCGCGGCGAGCGCGGGCGCACCGTGGTGCTGGTGCCGGATTCCGCGCACGGCACGAATCCTGCCTCGGCGGCGCTTGCCGGGATGGAGGTCGTGGAGATCCCGTCCGGGCCGGACGGGCGCATTGCGATGGAGGCGTTTCTTGCGCAGGTGGAGGCGGTGCGCGAGCGGCTTGCGGCGCTGATGCTGACCAACCCCAACACTGCGGGCGTATTCGAGGCGCAAATCCGCGAGATCTGCGCCGCGGTGCACGAGGCGGGAGGGTTCGTCTACGGCGACGGCGCCAACCTCAACGCGCTCGTCGG
>CAZTLD010000075.1:0-5525 GCA_964614395.1 uncultured Zetaproteobacteria bacterium | reverse complement strand
CCTTGCCGACCTTCTCCATCGCCTCGGCGATGATGTCGCCGATCTCGCGGTCGCCGTTCGCGGAGATCGTCGCCACCTGCGCGATCTCCTCCTTCGTCTTCACCTCGCGCGAGATCTTCTTGAGCTCCTCGACGACCGCATCCACGGCCTTGTCGATCCCGCGCTTCAAGTCCATCGGGTTCATGCCCGCGGCCACGGCCTTGACGCCCTCGCGCGCGATCGCCTGCGCGAGCACCGTCGCCGTCGTCGTGCCGTCACCGGCCACATCCGCGGTCTTGGACGCGACCTCCTTCACCATCTGCGCGCCCATGTTTTCGAACTTGTCCTTGAGCTCGATTTCCTTCGCGACGGTCACGCCGTCCTTCGTGACCGTGGGCGCGCCCCACGACTTCTCGATCACGACGTTCCGGCCGCGCGGGCCGAGCGTCACCTTCACCGCATTCGCGAGCTTGTTCACGCCCGCCATCATCTGCGCGCGGGCGAGCTCGCCGAAATGAATGTCCTTCGCCGCCATCGTCCAACCTCCTTACTTGGATTCGATCACGCCGAGGATGTCGTCCTCGCGCATGATCAGGTATTCCTCGCCGTCGATCTTGATCTCGGTGCCGGCGTACTTGGAGAAGATCACGCGATCGCCGGGCTTCACATCCAGCGGCCGCACCTTGCCGTCTTCAAGGATCTTGCCGTTGCCGGCCGCGATCACCTCGCCCTGCTGCGGCTTTTCCTTCGCCGTGTCCGGGATGATGATGCCACCCGGCGTCTTTTCCTCTTCTTCGATGCGCTTGACGATCACGCGATCGTGCAGCGGACGGATCTTCGTCGCCATGCTCACACTCCTTCCCTCGTGGGATTTGTCCGCCGGCTGCAGCCGGCGCGCCCCCTTTATGGGGGCGGTGAACTCGGGGTTTCAACCCCCTCGCAAAGCGCTTTGGGTATGGGGTCGGAAAAAGGCGGTTTCAACCCCCGCCGCGCTTGGCGGGGATGCCACGCTCGGAAAGCCACGCGAGCGCCCGCTCGCGGCAGTCGCCTTGCAGCACGATCGCGCCGTCTTTCACCGATCCGCCCACGCCGAGCGCCGCCTTCATTTGTTTGGCCAGCGCCTTGAGCTCGGCCTCCGGCATGCCCAGCCCTTCGACGATGCACACCACCTTCCCGCCGCGCCCCTTCTTTTCTCGGTGCACGCGCGCATAGCCATCCGCATAGCGCCGCCCGCGCGATGCCTCCTTCTTCTTAGGCTGTTCGCGGATGCGCCCGCGCTCGGTGGAATACACCAAAGGCCGATCCTTCATGCCACCTCCACGAAGACTTCGCCCGCCTCCTCCCACACCGGAAAGGTGCGAAGATCCTCATAGGCGGGCGGGGAAAGCACGCGCCCGTCGCGCAGGCAAAAGCGCGCGCCATGCCTCGGGCATGTGATCACATCGCCTTCGACCTCGCCGCTTGCGATCTCGGCCCCATCGTGCGTGCAGCGGTCTTCGATCGCGACAAGCGTTCCGTCCATGAGCCGGAACACGGCCACAAGCCCCGCGACGGTGGGGACGATTCGCTTGGATCCTCGCGCTAGCTCCTCGCTTCCGCACACGCGCACTCGCATCAGCCCCTCCCGTAGATGCGATCGAGGATTGCGCGCCCGCCGGCTTGAAGCACCTCGTCCGCAAGCGCCTGCCCAAGCGCTTCCGCGTCTTCGGGACGCCCTCGGATGCGGCGGCGAATGACCACGGAGCCGTCAAGCTCCGCCACCATCCCGTCCAGGACGAGCGCTTCTCCGTCGCTGTGCGCATGCGCGGCGATCGGCGCTTGACACCCGCCCTCCAGCCGCCGCAGAAAAGCGCGCTCCGCGCTCACCGCAAGCCCGCTCGCCTCGTCGTGGATTGCGTCCACAAGCGCGTGGATGCGCGCATCGTCTTCGCGCACCTCGATGCCGAGCGCCCCTTGCGCCACCGCAGGCAGCAACTCCTCGATCGAAAATACATGCGTGGCGCGCTCCCAAAGCCCGAGGCGCTTGAGGCCCGCAGCGGCGAGCACCACCGCGTCCACCTCTTTTTCCACCTTCGCAAGCCTCGTTCCCACATTGCCGCGGATCGGCACGTATTCGAACTGCGGCCAGCGCGCGCGCAGCTGCGCGGTGCGCCGGAGGCTTGAGGTGCCGATGCGCGCACCTATGGGAAGCGCCTCCATCCCGCCGCCGTGGCGCGAAACCAGCACGTCGCGCACATCGTCCCTTTCAGGAATCGCGCGGATCACAAGCCCCTTCGGGATTTCGGTCGGCACGTCCTTCATCGAGTGCACGGCGAGATCCGCGCGCCCGTCGAGCAACGCCTGCTCGATCTCTTTCGTGAACAAACCCTTGCCGCCGATCTTCGCGAGCGGCGCATCAAGGATCTTGTCCCCGGTCGTGGTGATGCGCACAAGCTCCACCTCAAGCCCCGGATGCTTGGCCTGAAGCAATGCGCGCACGCGCTCCGCCTGCCACACGGCGAGCGGCGATTTGCGGGTGGCGATCCTGATCCGCATCGTCCCTCCTTAGTCCCATTCGGCGACAATCTCGGCCGGAAACACCGGCCCGTCCACGCACACGCGCCGGTAGAAGGCTCTTCCGTTTTCGCGCGTGCGCACCACGCATCCTGCGCATCCCCCGATCGCGCAGGCCATGCGCGCCTCCAGCGCCAGCTGCGCCGGCAACGCAAACGCGCGCGCAAGCTTTTGCGCGGCGGCGAGCATCGGCTCCGGCCCGCAGGCGAGGATCTCGGTGTTTTCGCGAAAGTCGTCGGCGATCGCAGCAAGCCACCGCTCGGCAAGCTCCGTCACGAACCCGAAGAACGCCCCCGGAATCTCCGCGCGCGAGGCGATGCGGGCAGGAACGCCGATCTCCTCCAGCGCCTCGAAGGTGAGCCATGCGTCTTCCGGCACGCCCGGCAGCAGAAACGTGCTCGGGCGCGTGGCGAACGGCAGCGGCGCTTCATTGCCGGCGAACAACACCGCCGCCGCCCCCATCGCAGCAAGCCTCTTGGCGGCGAACCACACCGGCGGCAGCCCCACTCCGCCGCCCAGAAGCAGGTAGCGTCGGTTGGCATCCAACGCAAACGGCCGGCCGATCGGCCCCATGATCGGAAGCGCCTCGCCGGGCTTGCGCTGGGAAAGCGCTTCCGTTCCCTGGCCGACGATCTTGTAGTAGATCTCGATCGTGCCGCGCTGGGGATCGGCGTCCAAAATGGAAAGCGGCCTTCGGAGCGGAAGGCAGGGGCTTGCTTGCAGGTGCACGAACTGGCCTGGCTTTGCGGCTGCGGCGATTTCGGGCGCGCGCAGACGCAAGCGCATTTGTCCGGCTGCGTAGGCGGCCTGCGCGACCACCTTGGCTTCGGTTTCGAACACCTGCCCGCGCCACGGCCTCATGCGCGCTTCTCCGGCCAGCGGCAAAGATCGCGGATCGGGCACTCTAAGCACTTGGGCTTGCGCGCGGTGCACACATAACGGCCGAACAGCACGAGCCAATGATGGGCGTGTCGCCGGTAGGCGGGCGGGATGCGCTTGGTGAGCAGGCGCTCGACGGCCAACGGCGTTTTGCCCGGCGCAAGCCCCGTGCGGTTGGCGACGCGGAAGATGTGCGTGTCCACCGCAATCGTGGGCTTGCCCCACAGCACATTGAGAATCACATTCGCCGTCTTGCGGCCCACGCCTGGGAGCGCTTCCAGCGCCTCGCGGCTTTTCGGCACTTGGCCACCGTGCTTTTCCACGAGGATCTTGGAAAGCCGCACGAGGTTGCGCGCCTTCGTGCGATAAAGCCCAATGGAGTTGATCATTCTGCTCAGGCGCTCCTCGCCCAGCTCAAGGATTTTCTGCGGGGTGTTCGCCACGCGAAAAAGCCTTTTCGTGACGCGATTGACGCCCTTGTCCGTGGCCTGCGCGGAAAGCACCACCGCCACGAGCAGCTCAAACGGCGTCGTGTAGTGGAGCTCGGTCTTCGGCTCGGGGTTGGCCGCAGCCAGCCTCCGGAACATCTCGGCCACGTCTTCATCCGGCATCCAATGCGCATCCGCCATCGCGGCGAGGCTAACAGCGCTGCCGCGTTCTTACGAACGCGCCCCTTGCGTTGGCCGCTCCTGAAGGGAGCAGCAGACCGGGTTGTCAGCCTCCGGTCGCATCAGCTAAAAAATCCTGAGACTGGCCGAGGAGGTGGGGCGATGCGGGTGTATCTCGTGCAGCACGGAAAGGCCTGTGATGAGCGCGTGGATCCGAGCCGGCCGCTGACAGCCGAAGGGCGCAACGAGGTGGAGGCGATAGCGCGCTTTCTTGCTGGCACGGGATGGCCGAAGCCTTTTGGGATAGTCCACTCGGGAAAGCTGCGCGCGCAGCAAACCGCGGAGATCTTCGCCGAGCATTGGGGCATCGGAGAAGTGCGCGCCGATCCGGATCTTGCGCCGCTGGCCGATCCCGGCGTGTGGGCGGCGCATCTTGCCGGCATGCAAGAGGACTGGATGCTGGTGGGGCATCTGCCGCACCTTGCGCGGCTTGCGGGGCTGCTCCTTTGCGGCGATGCGGACAAGGCGCCGGTGCGGTTTCGCAACGGGGGCGTGGTGTGCCTGGTGCGCGAAGATGGGCGCTGGGCGCTTGCGTGGGCGCTCGTTCCGGAGCTTGTGTTATAACGGGAGCCTTGGCCCCTTGGGCACGATCCCGCTGGGGTTGAGCGCGCGCAGCGAAGCGAAGTAGTGCGTCTTGATCGTGCGAAGGTCCGTTGTGCTGCGAAACGCATCGATCGCATAGAGGCGCTTGAGATACCGCCAGAGGTTCGGCATCTCGTAGATGTGGTTGCGGTTGCATTTGAAGAGCGTGTAGTAGACGGCATCGAAGCGAACCAGCGTGGGATACAGCCGCACATCGGCCTCGGTGAGCCGCCCGCCCACGAGGAATTCCGCTCCTTCTAGGCGCTGCTCGAGCTCGTCCAGCGCCGAAAACAGCGCATCAAAGGCCTCTTCGTAGGCCCTTTGCGTCGCGGCGAAGCCGCAGCGATAGACGCCGTTGTTCACATGCTCGTAAACGAAGGCGTTGACCTCGTCGATTTCCTCGCGCAGCTCGGCCGGATAGAAGTCCTCGCCGTTGCCGGTGAGGCGATCGAAGGCCGAGTTGAACATGCGCACGATTTCGCTTGATTCGTTGTTCACGATCGTTTCCCGCTTCGCGTCCCAAAGCATCGGCACGGACACGCGGCCGGTGTAGCGGGAATCGGCCTTCGCGTAGAACTGATGCAGCCGCGTAAAGCCGTAGCGGGGATCAGGCTCTGGCAGGGCCCAGCCTTCATCGTCGAGCACGGGCGCCACCTCGTGCACCGGCACGATCGCTTCCAGCCCTTTGAGCTTGCGCATGATCAGCGTGCGGTGCGCCCAGGGGCAAGCAAGGCTGACGTAAAGATGATAGCGCCCCGGCTCGGGCGGGAACGCCTCTTCCCCGATCCAGCGGCGAAACGCGCTTTCGGCCCGCACGAAGCGCCCTTCCTCATCGCGCGGGATGTCGCTTTCCTTCACCCAGCG
>CAZTLD010000074.1:0-5537 GCA_964614395.1 uncultured Zetaproteobacteria bacterium | reverse complement strand
CTCGTCGGGCAGCACCGCGATCACTTCGTGCGCTTCGCGCTCCAGCGAAAGCAATCGGCGCACGAAGCCGATCGGCGCGATCACAAGCCCGCGGTCCAGCCCCTGCTCTCCGGATTCGATGATGCCGACACAGCGCACGAGCTCCGCTGCGAGCGCGTCGAAGCGGTCGGGCGCGAGCAGCACGAGGGTCGCGCCCACATCCACGCCGAGCGTGCGCGCCATGCCGCGGCCGATGATGACCTCGGCGGCGTGCTCGCCGGAAAACCATCGCCCGGTGATCTTGCGCGCAAGCCTCGTGGTGCGGCGCTCGGCGGCCGGCTCCACGCCGAGCAGGCGCGCGCCTTGGCTGCGGTTTTCCGCGGCCACCAGCGCCACCGCGCGCACCCGCACCGCGATGCGCTCAGCGCCCGCGCGGCGAAGCGCGTTTCGCACCTTTTCGGGGTCGGCGATCCAGCGCCTGAGCTTCGGCTGCGCGAACCAGCCGCGAGCGTGCACGGCCAGGCTTCCGGTGATCGTCTCCTGCAGGTTGCGCCGCATCTGCTCGTGCGCGCCGTCGTTGAAGCCCCACAGAAACACCAACACCCCGACGCCGAAGGCCAGCGCAAGCGCCACCAGCGCCGCCCGGCGCATATCCAGCCACAGGTTGCGCAGCGCGATCCGGACTACCGCCACGGCCCGCGCAGCCGCGCGCGCGAGAACATCGCCTCGTTCACCGGGATGTTGAACCGGATCGCCTCGAGGATCATCTCGGTGAACTCGCGGGGGCGCTCTGTGGGGTGCACGATCCAGTGGGTGGGGATGAGCCGGCCGTCCATGCGCTTGGGTTCGAGAAACTCCAGCGTGCGCACAAGCTTGCCCGCTTCGTCGTAGTAGCGGGCGCGCCGGGGAATCAGCGCGCGCGTGATCTCATGCTCGATCATGCCCCAGACCACCGGCGCATCAGGCTTGGGGCGGGAGCGGATGAGCCAGCCCTCGGCCGTTTCGCGCACGATCTCGTGATCGTAGTCGTCCACGAGCTCGTCCATCTTCACGAGGTCGTCGTTCGTGAAATCCGAGCCCATCCAGCTTGCCTGCATCATCGCCGGCGGAATGCGAATCTCGCGCTCCACGCGCGGCAGATACATCCAAAGCTCGCGCCCGCGCTTGAGCCAGGTCGTGTCCTTCTCCTTGCGCGGGGCAAGGATGTGAATGAAAAAGCGCTTGCCTTTGCGGTCGTCCCATGCCTCGAAGCGAAGCGTGCGCGTCCAGCTCGGGCGCACGATGCGCATCGTGTAGCGGGCGTAGCTCGTATCCGCACGCAGCTTGGCCTGCATCTCGGCGATGATCGCGCGCGCATCCGCGCCCCACGCCGAGGATGCCGCGGCGAGGGCGAACGCCGCCGCTAGACGTAGGCGAGCCACCCGCGCCTTTCGGGGATGCGGCCGTGCACGGCGTCGAAGTAGAGCGCTTGCAGCCTTTCCGTGATTGGGCCGCGGCGGCCTGCGCCGATCGTGCGGCCGTCGAGCTCCCGGATCGGCGTGATCTCGGCGGCGGTGCCGGTGAAGAAGGCTTCGTCCGCGGTGTAGACCTCGTCGCGCGTGATGCGCTTTTCGTGCACGGGGATGCCGGCGTCGCGCGCAAGCTCCATGACGGTGGCACGCGTGATGCCATCCAGCGCGTTCGTGAGTTCCGGTGTGAACAGCGCGCCGTTTTTCACGATGAAGATGTTTTCGCCGGAGCCTTCGGCGACGTAGCCGTCCGGATCCAGCAATAGCGCTTCGTCGTAGCCGTCGCGGGCGGCCTCGGCCACGGCCAGCATCGAGTTCACATAATGCCCGTTCACCTTGGCCTTGCACATCGCCGCGTTCACATGGTGGCGCACGAAGCTTGAGGTCTTCACGCGGATGCCGCGCTTGAGCGCCTCTTCGCCCAGATACGTCCCCCAAGGCCATGCGGCGACGATCGCGTGCGTGCTCAGGCCCTCGGCGTGCAGGCCCATGCCCTCGGAGCCGTAGAAGACCATCGGGCGGATGTAGGCCGCCTCCAGCCCGTTGCGGCGGATGACCTCCTTTTGCGCTTCGTTGAGTTCCTCCGGCGTCCAGCGCATCGGGATGCCGACGATCTTCGCCGAGCGGAAAAGCCGGGCTGTGTGATCCTCAAGCCGGAAGATCGCGGTGCCGCCTTCCGCCGCGTAGGCGCGCACGCCTTCGAACACGCCCATGCCGTAGTGCAAGGTGTGCGTAAGCACATGCACGCGCGCCTCGCGCCAAGCGACCCATTCGCCGTCCATCCAGATCCAGCCGTCGCGATCGGCGAAATCCATCGCGTCCCTCCCGAAAACGACCAGCCGCAGCATATCGGCAAACGTGCGCGCGTGCATCCGCAACGGGGCGCGAGTATCGTTTCGGCATGCTGCGCGCGGAGAATCTTTCAAAGCGCTTCGGCGAGGTGGAGGCGGTGCGCCCGCTGGATCTGGAGCTTCCCGAGGGGGGTGTCACCTGCATCATGGGCGGCTCCGGCTCCGGCAAGACGACGCTTCTGCGGATGCTTGCGGGGCTTCTGCGCCCGACGACGGGCAGGATTTGGTTCGACGGGCACGAGATCACGGCGATGTCCGAGCGCGAGCTTTTCGCGCTGAGAGAGCGCATGGGGATGGTGTTTCAATACTCGGCGCTTTTGAACTCGCTCAATGTCTACGACAATGTCGCGTTTCCGCTGCACGAGCATTCGGATCTGCCGGAGTCGGTGATCGCGAAGGTCGTGGCGATGAAGCTGGAGCAGGTGGGCCTGCGCGGCTTCGAGCACCTGATGCCGAGCGAGCTTTCCGGCGGGATGATGAAGCGCGTGGCGTTCGCTCGGGCGCTTGCCACCGATCCGGATGTCGTGTTCTTCGACGAGCCGACTTCAGGGCTGGATCCGATCTCGGCCGGCGTGATCACGGATCTGATCCACCGCATCTCGGAGGAGACCGGCATGACCGCGATCGTGGTCACGCACGACGTGCACGCAGGCCTTGCCATCGCCGATCACGTGATCATCATGTGGCAGGGCGAGGTGATCGCGCGCGGCGCGCCGGACGCGATCCGCGCAAGCCAAGATCCACGCGTGCGCCAGTTCATCGAAGGCCGGCCGGACGGGCCGATTCCGTTTTCGCGCACGAAGACGCCCTACTTCGAGGATCTTCTGCAGAGAGAGGGCGCGCCGGCATGAGAAGGCTTGTCTCATTCGTCGGCTGGCTGGGGCGCGTGGCGCTGGGTGTGGTCGCGCGCGCGGGCGACTGGGCGCGGCTTTCGGTGGAGGCGCTTGCGCTCGGGGCCGCGCCCCCGTGGCGGCCGCGGCACACGATCGAGCAGCTTTATGCGATCGGGGTGGGCTCGGTCGTGATCATCGCGATCACCGGCGCGTTCACCGGCATGGTGCTCGCGCTGCAGGGGTATTACACGCTGTCCAAGTTCGGTTCGGAGTCGCTTCTGGGCGCGGGCGTGGCGCTTTCGATCATCCGGGAGCTCGGGCCGGTGCTCGGCGCGTTCATGCTGATCGGCCGCGCGGGCTCCAGCATCACCGCCGAAATCGGCATCATGCGCGTGACCGAGCAGATCGACGCGCTTTCGATGATGGCGGTGAACCCCAAGGCGCGCGTCGTGCTGCCGCGGATCGTCGCCACCACGTTGGCGCTGCCGCTTTTGGTGGCGATCTTCGATGCGGTCGGGATCTTCGCGGGCTACGCGGTGGGCGTCGGGCTTTTGGACGTGAACCCGGGGGCGTTCTGGGCCGAGATCCAGGCCAAGACCACCGGCGAAGACCTCAACGACGGCTGGATCAAGGCCGTGATCTTCGGTTTCATCGTCGGCGCGATCTGCACCTGGATGGGCTGGCGCGCCGAGCCCACCACCGAAGGCGTGGCGCGCGCGACCACGCAGGCCGTGGTGCTCGCCTCGGTGGCGGTGCTGATTGCGGACTACATTCTCACTTCGTTCTTCCTGTGAGGGGGCAAGATGGGGCGATACCAAAAGATTGAGCTGATCACGGGATTGTTCGTGTTGGCCGGCATCGCCGCCGCGTTTTGGCTGGCGCTTCAGGTCGGCCAAGTGGGCGGCTTGGGCAACCACGGCTATCGGCTGGTCGCCGAGTTCGACGATGCCGGCGGCGTGCGTCCGGGCGCGGATGTGATGATGGCGGGCGTCGTGATCGGGCGCGTGGAGGAGGTGCGGCTGAAGGACAACGAAAAGGCGCTGGTCGTGATGCGCATTCAGGATGGCGTCAAGATCGCCTCCGATGCGTTCGCCTCGATCCGCACGAAGGGGATCATCGGCGATCGCTACGTGCGCATCACGCAGGGCATGGAGGAGGACTACCTCGAAGACGGCGACGAGATCGAGGAGACCGAGTCCGCGATCAACATCGAGGACTTGGTGAGCAAATACATCTTCAGCGCTGGCGGCAAGAAGGAGGAGTGATGCGAGCGAGGATCTGGCTGGCAGGCATGGCGGCGGCGCTATTCATTGCGCTGCCTGCGTGGTCGGAAGCCGACCCGAAGGCAACGATCGAGGCGCTGGTGAACGGGATCATTGACGTGCTGGAGCACCGCGCCGATCCGAAAGGCCTCACCGAGGCCGAGCGCGAGAAGATTCGCGCGATCGTGTATCCGCGCATGGACTTCCGCACGATGGCGAAGCGCGCGCTCGGCAAGACCTGGCGCACGCTCGATCCCGCCGAGCAGGAGCGCTTCACGAAGCTGTTTCGCGATCTGATCGAATACACCTACGGCAATCGGCTTTCCGAATACAAGCACCAGAAGGTGCGCATCGAGGATCCCGAGTTCAAGAAGAACAAGGCGCGAATTCGCTCCTATGTGATCGAGCAGGAGAAGGAGATCCCGATTGAATACCGGCTGCGCAAGATGAAGGACGGCCAGTGGCGAATCTACGACGTGCGCATCGAGGGCGTGAGCATGATCCGCACCTTCCGGCAGGACTTCCAAAGCCTGCTCGATCAGGGCGGCTATGCGCATCTGGTCAAGGAGTTGCAAGCGAAAGTGCAAAAATTGAAGTCTCAGAGCTGATTTCTCGCATTAGAAACCAAAAATAAAAGAAACCCCCGCCGAAACGCGGGGGGTTTCGTTTATTTTTTTCTTTAAAAATCGGGTCTCGGTTACGATGTCAGAAATCGGCCGGTTTGCCTGCCGCGAGTGGCCTTAATCCCCTTAAAAGCGGGTCTCGGTTACGAGAAATACCAAATGGCAAAAGAGTGCCTGCGAGAGTCTTAATCCCCTTAAAAGCGGGTCTCGGTTACGACCGCTGTGCGCGGCGATCGACAAGGCCGTCCAGGTCTTAATCCCCTTAAAAGCGGGTCTCGGTTACGACACGCCCTCAGCGTGCTGGCGCTGGCGAAAAAGCCGTCTTAATCCCCTTAAAAGCGGGTCTCGGTTACGACGAAAAAGCTTTGCTAGTAGAGGGCGGCAAGGGTCTTAATCCCCTTAAAAGCGGGTCTCTGTTACGACGCCAGCTCACCCCAAAAAACCCATTTGTAAAGAGCGACTTACGGCATCGGTTCGCAAA
>CAZTLD010000073.1:930-5575 GCA_964614395.1 uncultured Zetaproteobacteria bacterium | reverse complement strand
TTGGCCGAGGTGCGTGAGCAGTTGGATGCGCTTTTGAGCGAGGTCTTGGCGTGAGCGAGACAAGCGGCGTCGTCTTTCTCGACAAGCCGGAGGGGCTGACTTCCCGGCAGGCCGTGGACAAGGTGCGGGCGCTGTTCGCCGACGGGGGGCGCATGCCCAAGGCCGGGCATGCGGGCACGCTTGATCCGATGGCCACGGGGATGCTTCCGATCCTGCTCGGGGAGGGCACGCGCTTGGCCTTCCTGGGCCTGGATGCGGACAAAACCTATCGCTTCGCCGTGGATTTTTCCGTGCGCACCGACACGTTGGATCGCGACGGGCGAGTGCTGGCCCGCTACGAAGAGGCAAGCCGCCTTTCCCGCAGCGCCGTGGAGGCGGCGGCGGCCCGGTTCGTCGGCACGATCCGGCAAGTGCCGCCTGCGTTTTCCGCGATCAAGCGCGCAGGGCGCGCCGCCTACCGGGACGCGCGCCAAGGCAGGGAAGTGAGCCTCCCCGCGCGCGAGGTGCAAATCCGCTTGCTTGAGCTGCTGGACTGGCAACCGCCGGTGGCCGAGTTTCGCTGCGTGTGCAGCAAGGGCACCTATGTGCGGGCGCTGGCCCGCGATCTGGGCGAGGCGCTGGGTGCGGGCGGCACGGTGGTGACGCTGCGGCGTCTGTCCACCGGCGGCTGGCCGGAGACGATGATGCATCCTCTGGAGGCGATCGCCGCCGATCCGTGGAAATACCTGGTGCCGCTTTCCGTGTGGGTGGCCCCCCTTCCGAGACTGACCCTCGCCAAGGAAACGGCGCGACGCTTTGCGCACGGGCAAAGGCTGCGCGTCCCTCACCCGCCGGCGGAGACGGTGGCCGTATTCGGCGGCGAAACGCTTTTGGGGCTGGGGCGGGTGGACGCGCGGGGCGTGCTGCATCCCAAGTGTGTGCTGGCCTCGGCGCGCGCGCGGATCTTTGCGTGAATCCGCGGGTTTGCGCGCTGAAAGCGATCGCTTGGGTGGTGCAAAGGCGCGCGCGCATTGACGAGGCGCTTGCGAAAGCAGGCTTAGCACAGATTCGCGATCCTCGCGATCGACGCCTTGCGCACTTCGTCGCCTATGGGGCGCTGCGCTGGTGGTGGCGGCTTGCGCCGGATTGGGGGCGGTTCGTCAGGCGCACGCCCCCGCCGGTGGCGCAGGCGGCGCTGGCGATCGGCGCATTTCAGCTGCGGGTGCTGCACACGCCTCCGCACGCCGCGGTGGGGGAAACGGTGGCGGCGGTGCGGGTGCTTGCGCCGCGGCTTGCTCCGCTTGTGAACGCGGTGCTGCGGAGAGTCGCCGAAGAAGAGCCAAGCCTCGGCCGGGCGTTGCCGGCATGGGTCGTGCGCCGCTGGGAGCGCGCCTACGGAGGCGAGCGGGTGGCGGCGATCGAAAGGGCGATGCTTGCCGTGCCGTGGATTGCGCTGCGGCTGCGCGTGCCGAGGGACGCATGGCTTGAAGAAGCGCGAGCGCTGGGCGTGGAAGCGCGCCCGGCGGAAATCCCGCAGGCCGTGCTTGTGCGCCCGCCGGTGGATGTGCGCGCGCTTCCCGGCTATGCGAGCGGCGCCTTTTTCGTCTCGGATCTTGCCGCGCAACGGGCGCTGGAAGCGTTTGCGCCGGAAGGCGAAGTGCTGGAGCTTTGCGCCGCGCCGGGCGGCAAAACGGCGCAGCTTGCCGAGAAGACCTCGCGCGTGGTTTCCGTGGAGTTGGATGCTGCGCGCATCACGACACTGATGGAGAACCTCAGCCGCCTGGGGATTCGCGATCGCGTAAGGATCGTGCGCGCCGACGCCCGAAGGCTTCCGTTCAAAGACGCAAGCACAAGCGCGATCGTGCTGGATGCGCCGTGCTCTGCCTCCGGCGTGGCGCGCCGGCGCCCGGATGTGTGGTTCCGGCACACGCCGGAGACGATCGCGCGGTTTGCCCGCACGCAACGCGCGATGCTTGCGGAGGCGTGGCGGGTGCTCGCGCCGGGCGGTAAGCTTTTGTATATCGTGTGCTCGCTGCATCCGGAGGAAACGCGGGCCGTGGTGCAAGATCTTACGCCTGATGCGGAGTGTCATTGGCTGTGGCCGGACGAAGTGCAGGACGGATTCTTTTGCGCACTGATCCAGAAGCGCTGATCGCGCGCGCCGCAAGCGATCTTGCCGCGCTTCGCGGCGAACGGGTGTTGGTCGCGATGAGCGGCGGGGTGGACTCGTCCGTTACGGCTGCGCTCGTCCAGGCGGCAGGCGCTGAGCCTATCGGCGTGTTCATGCACCTTTGGGACTATCCGCCGGACGGCAAGCGCTATGCCGGTTGCTGCTCGCTGGACGATGCGTTCGACGCGCGCAGGGTGGCGGAGAAGCTGGACATTCCCTTTTACACGCTTGATATGCGCGATCCGTTCCGCAAGGAGGTGGTGCGCCCGTTCGCTGAGGCGTTCATAGCCGGGCGCACGCCCAACCCGTGCGCGCACTGCAACCGCTTCGTGAAGTTCGGTGCGCTTTTGGAGTTGGCCGACCGCATGGGCGTGCGCTGGATCGCCACCGGTCACTATGTGCGCCGAAGCCCGCCTGATGCGCCGCTGCGGTTGTTTTGCGGCGCCGATCCGGCGAAGGATCAGAGCTACTTTCTTGCCACGACGCCGAAGGAGGCGCTGTCGCGCGTGGTGTTTCCGGTGGGAAGCTTGGCGAAGGAAGCAACGCGGGCGATCGCCGCGTTTATGGGCCTTCCCACCGCGCGCAAGGCGGAAAGCCAGGATGTGTGCTTCATCCCGAACGGGGACCGGGCGCCGATCCTCAAGCGGATGGGCGGGGAAGCGGCGCTTGCCGCAGGCGAGATCGTGCACGCGGCCACCGGCGAGGTCCTGGGGCGGCATCGCGGCACCGCTTACTACACGATCGGCCAGCGGCGAGGACTGGGGCTTTCCCGCGGGCCGTGGAAGGTGGTGCGTATCGATCCTGCGCGGGCGCGGGTGGAGGTGCTGCCGGCGGAAGCGGCGAAGATCCGCGCGGTGCGTGTGCAGGACTGGGTGTGGTTCCGCCGCCCCGAACGAGATGAGGCGCTTTCCGTGAAGCTGCGCTACCGCATGCAGCCGGCCCCGTGCGCTGTGCGCGCAGAGGAAGGCGCTGTGGCGATCGAGCTGCGCCAGCCCGAGGAGCCCACCGCGCCGGGGCAGGTGGCCGCGCTCTATGCGGGCGAGGAGCTCCTCGGCGGGGGTGTGGTGGAGGCCGTGGAATTCGCGTAATTGTTCGCTTGTCGGGGCGGCGCTAGCGTCGGCGCCCATGCAGGTGCGCGAAGAAGATCGCAGGCTCGTCAAGTTTCTGCTGTTTTCGGTGATCTCGTTTTTCATCGGCACGCTGCACGGGTTGCTGCAGGTGATCCCGCCGATCCGGCATTGGCTCGATGCGATCGGCAGCCCCTATGGCGGGCCGGGGCACATGATCGATCCGCTGGCGCACGCGCACATCAACCTCGTCGGCGGCGTGACGATGCTCGGCATGGCCGTGACCTATTATCTTCTCCCGCGCCTTCTGGGGCGCGAGGTGTATTCGGCGCGGATGGTGGAGCATTCGTTTTGGTGGACGGCGAGCGGCGTGGGCTCGTTTTATGTGGCGCTGATGATCTTCGGCTTCGTGGAGGGATACTTCTGGCTGCACGATCCGGCGCGGGTGCCTGCGATCCATCGCTGGTATGGGGCGGTAATCTCGATCGCCTCCACGGTGCTTGCGCTGGGCTTCTGGATTTACTTCGTCAACGTCTATCTCACGATTCGGCGCCGATGACGCGGCTGGCCTGCGGATGCCCGAGCCAGTGGCCGGATTGGCGGGGGGATGTGGACTTGGGCGGCATGCTCGTGCACGAGATGCCGATGTGGATGTTTCTGCACATGCCGGTGGGCTTTGAGGCCTTTTTGGACCGGCAGGTGCAGGACATCGCGCGCATCGGCGCCCGCGAGCGCTGGCCGGGCTTCGTGCTCGTGCGTTCGGCGATGTTCCGCGGGGCGCTTTTGGCGCCGCTCGTGGACGAACGCATCCCGGCGCGGCGAGTGCGGCGGCTTGCGATGCCATTCTGGGTGCGCGTGCAGACGATCGAAGGCGAGGTCGGCGCGATCAAGCCCGCCATCCAGAAGCTGCGCAGCGCGCTCATCCGCGAGGCGAAGATGCCCAAGGAGCTATACCTTGCCTACCTCACCTGCCCGCACTGCGCCGAGGCGCGCGGGGGAAGCAAGATCATGGTGCTGCAACGCTGGCGGGAAAGCCCGCGCTTGGCCGAGAGGCTTGCGCGGAGGCGGAAGTGAGAAGGATATTTTTCATTTTTTCGCTTCTTTTGGCGTTGGGTTCGGCCAAGGCCGTTGAATTTGAAATTTATCAGCGTGCGCAAAAGCCGCTTTCTGTGGCGCTGCTTGTGCGTGCGGAGGGCAAAGAAGCGGACAAGGCCGCCGAGTTTCGCCGCATCGTGGAGGCGGACTGGGCGCATTCCGGGGCGCTTGCCTCCCTTGATCCGCTCGTGTTCATCGCCGACGAAGAGGAGACTTGGCGCCAGATCGTGTATGCAGACTGGCGGCTTATCGGCGCAGACGGCGTGCTTCTGGCGCGCCTGCGCCGCGACAACGACGCGTGGGCGCTGGATGCCGAACTGCACGATCCGTTCCG